>JAGWIE010000348.1 GCA_028866445.1 Rhodospirillales bacterium
CCAAACTGGGCTTTCAATATGCGGGGTTTTTCACTCTCGGAAGGTTTGCGCGCCTTCTGTGCGGTGGCGCTGCCGTTGTTGTTAGGGCAAGTTTTTGATCTGCCGCGTTTGGGGTTGGCGGCACTCGGCGCATTGCTCACCTGTTACTCAGACCCCGGCGGGCCGGTGGCGCGGCGTGCCCCGGCGGTTATCTGCTTCGCGCTGGTGGGCGGCACGCTTTATGGGCTGTTTGGTTGGCTGGCGGCGCAAAGCCCTGCGGTTGCTGCCGCTTTGGCGGCCTTCGTGATCTTTTGCACCAGCTTTGCTCGAATATTCGGCCAGAGCGCCATGCAGGTTGGTAATCTGGTAAGCGTGGCGACTGTGCTGGCCTTGGGCACGCCGGAGCCACTCATGCTTGGGGCTGTTCTGCACGGTGCCAATTTCTGGGCTGGGGCAACCTGGGCCGCATTTTTAACGCTGGTGATCTGGCAGACCCACCCTTACGCTGCCTCGCGTCGCGCCCTGGCCGAAACCACGCGTCGCCTGGCGCGGCTAAGCCAGGAGCTTTTGGCCTTCGCCGCCAATGCCGAGGCGCCGGCGGTGTTTTCAGATAACGTGTTGGAGTTTCGGGGGCAGGTTCGTGAGGCGATTGAGGCGGCGCGCGGCGTTGCTTACGAAACATTTCGCAGGCGTGGGCTGGTTTCTCCACGTGGGGCGCAACTTTCATTAAGGCTGGAGAGTTTCGACCTGATTTTTGGTGGGTTAATCGCGCTTTCTGAGCAATTGGAGCAGGACCCTGCCACCAGAGCGAATTGCGTGAAGCCGTTGCGCCTGGTCACCGGCTGGCTGGAGGCGATGGCTCCGAAGATTGAGGCGGATAGGCCGCTTGATACACCACGCAAGCACGCCAGTTTAAAGCGGTTGCGTTGGGGGTTGTGCAACCTGCCGGATGCGGCGGAGCGGCATGTGCTGGCCGCCATCGCGGAGCAATTCGCAATACTCATTGCCGTGGCACCGCCCGCTAATATGCCGCAGCCAGTGCCAGGCCCCACGGGGTTACGCCGGAGGGTACTCTCGCCCATCCGTCAGAACCTCACCACCTCGTCGCTTGCGTTCCGCCACGCGTTGAGGGCTGGTGTTATCGCCCTGCCGGTTCTTGCGCTCACAACCCGCTATGGCGGAGTTTATTCGCACTGGGCGACGATCACGCTGGTGTTCTGCCTGCAACCCTATTTCGCGGCCACCTGGGCGCGCACGGCGGAACGTTGCGCGGGCACGGTGCTGGGCGGCGTGCTGGCGGCCATTGTCGGGCTGCTTGTGCACACGGATCTGCAACTGACCATCGCCATGCTACCGCTTACACTCTGCGCTTTTGCGCTGCGGGCTGTTAATTACAGCCTCTATGTTGCCGTGCTGACGCCGATGGTGGTGCTGCTGGTGGAGCAGCTTCGCCCAGGCGAAAGCGAGTTATATGTGGCACTTTCCCGGGTTATCTGGTCACTTTTGGGGGGCGCGCTGGCGGTGGTGGGCAGCGCTCTGCTCTGGCCAGGGTTTGAGGCACCGAAACTGGATACGACAATGCGCGCGGCAAAGCGGGCCCATGCCGCCTATGCCGGAGCGGTGATTACCGCGGTGCTGGCGCAGAGCGATTGGTCCGCGGCTGATTCCGCACGGCGGGCAGCGGGTTTGGCCAGCAATAATCTGGAGGCGGCATTGGCCCGCGCCCTGGCTGAGCCCCATAAAGGCCATGAACATTTGCTGGTGCGCGCGGCGGCGGTGGATGCGGTGTTGCGGCGCATGGCCGGGCGCCTTTCTCTGCTTACGGT
>JAGWIE010000039.1 GCA_028866445.1 Rhodospirillales bacterium
CAAAGCATCATCCACCGCCCAAGGCAAAAACCAGGTTTCGCTTTGCGTATCCCAAACCCGCTGGAACCAATAAAGCCCTGCCGGGTCCACATCCTCATAACCCTGCGCAGCCAAATCTGCGCCACTCACCTTATATTTCTCGGTCACCCGGGCCAGCTCGTCCGGCGCTTGCGCGCTCCAAACCGGGGTCAGATATAAACTCTCCAGCACCGAGAAAAACACGCGCCCGCCCAGCACTTTGAATAACACAGCCACCGAGCCCACAGCCCCGCGCAATGCCGCGTCAATCATTACCTCATTCAACCGCGCCTCGGCAAACACATCCGCCAGAGCCCGCCCCACCGTCATGTCCGGCACGTCAACTGTCGGAAAATGCCCCGCGCTGAACAGCAACGCCACGGAATCCTCAACCACCACACGGCATAACCCATAACGCACGGAAGGCTTACGCAACCGCAGCGGAATATACTCACCCGCCCCGTTCCGCTCCTCATGAAACTGGTAGGGCAGATTATCGTAAAGCGTGCCATCCAGCACCCGCCTTAGCGCCTCCAACCGCGCCACGCGCGCGGGCATCTGCCCATCCACAGGAATGGTAGCACAAATCGTATCGAACATGGATCGTCAGAAACCTTCCTGTTAGCGGCTCAACAACGGCACGTTCAGCCGCCTGGCTGGCGCCTGCACCAATGTCGCCAAACTGTTCACAGCGCGTGAAAGCGCGTCGATCTGGTCGTCATGCACCCCATGGGGAAACTCCCGCATCTCAGCCACAAACGCATCATTCCAACCCCCCGCCACAATGGCCAAATTCCCTGCATCCACCTGCGTCGCGGCTGGCATCGCCCGCACCAGCTTGGCATCACGCTCCGGGCTTGAAATAACCCTGAACCCCACCAGCCCGCGCGTCAGCATCGCAATCTGCGCCGCGCCGGCTTGGCCAGGGTCCTGCGGCAAGGAAATCATCGTGCCCGTGCCATCCAGCCGCGCGGTGTCCTTAATCGCGGCCTCCACCTGTGCGGGCGAGCCCTGCAATCGCCGCACATCCAGCACCACCAGCCGCTCATCTTCGGTCATGCCCAGCTTCAGTCCAACGGTGTAATCCGGCCGCCGTCCTGGCCCGGCCTGGGTCGCCGCCAAATCCCAGGCCCGCACACTCATCTTCACATCCGGCGCCGCCGCCAGCCTGGTCACCGCGCCTATGCGGAACAACCCGCTTTCGCGCGCCTTCGGTGCCTGCTGATACATGGCCGCGAAAGCCCGTTCGCCCACTTCGCGGCGGCGCCGTTCCAAATCATCCACGCTCTGCAATTCTGGCCACAAGGCCGCGCCAACGCCGCGCCCCAACTCATCACCGGCCTCCGCCAGCGCAGGCAGCCGCAAACACCGCCATCCACCTTCCGTTGCCAGCAACCGCCCGGCCAGATCATCCTCGTGCCAGCGCGTCATAATCAGCACAATCCGCCCGCCCGGCTTCAACCTCGCCGTTAACTCCGCCCGGTACCAGTCAAACAGCATATCCCGCTGCGCCTGGCTTTCAGCTTCCGCCCAGTTTTTCACCGGGTCGTCGATCACGATCAGATCCGCCCGCCGTCCTGTAATCGGCCCGCGCACCCCGGCGGAGAAATACTCTTCCCCACCGGCGAGGGAAAACTTCGACGACGCCTTGGCGGCTTTCGCAATCTCCACACCCAGAAAATCGCCGTGCTTCGCCAAAATGCTACGCACTCGCCCGCCGAAATAATGCGCCAGAGACGCCGTATGCGCCGCCGCAATTACCTGCGCGCCTCGACGCTTCGCCATAAACCAGGCCGGAAACAACACCGAACCATAAGTGGACTTCGCCGATCCCGGCGGCATCTGCACCATTAGCCGGTCGCATCTCCCATCAGCTACATCCTGCAAATGCCGGATCAGTAATTCATGATGCAAGGCGGGGCTCTGCCCTACATCGCTCATTGCACAACGGGAGAATTCTAAAAACCCCGCCGCTTCGCTTAGCCTGTTGATGAAGTCCCCGCCGTGTTCAGTAGAACCATTGTGAAAAGATATATACGTCAAAGCGGGGCAGGTGGGCAACAACAAAATAACAAAATGTTAGAAAAACTACCTAGCTGCCAAACCCTCATGAATCATCTTAATCGCCTGCTCATGCCACCGCTTCACCGCTTTGTGGTCCGCCCCAAGCATCTCGCCCAGCTTGCGCCACGCATAAACATGTCGGCCTGTCAGCGGGTGTACCAATGCCCGCGCCCCCACAATCCGCCGCAGCGCGTATTGTTTTTCAGGAATAAAGTGCAGCCAGCCAAACGCCTCATCCATCCGCGTCACCATATCGGCTGTGGGCGTTGGCGGCTTCATCTTCCTGCCTTCCCAGCCATAGGCTTCCAATGCCGTATGCACCACATCCAGCTTCGTCAGTCGCAACCCGGTGGAATACCCGCGTGAAGGCATCGCCAACATCGCCGCACCGGCCTCTTCCAGCCGCTCCACAATCTCTTCCGCGGTCATCATATCTCTTCTCCTTCAGGAAACGGCGCATCGGTCAGCAACCCCCAGGTCAGGGGGTGGCCTGGCCTCAATGGCGGCCTGTTAGGGTCATCCAGCCCGTCCTCATCTCTGCTTTTCATCACTGGTGCCGGGCGCAGCGGTAATGCCGCTTTCAACCGCCGCCCTCGCTCAATAATTGTATTTCTGGAAAGCCCCAGCTCCTTGCCGATCGCCGCCCACGTCGCCCCGCCATGGCGCATATCCACAATCAACTGGTCGGCCATTTTCGTCCAAACTCTTGCCTGCGGCATCTCATCCTCCGTCCGTCCGGCATAATGTTAGACAGACTAACCAAATACGTCAAGAAATACTAACATTGAGTTCGCAACTTGTCGTGTTAGAGTGACTGTATGGCATCTAAGAAACAGCCCCCCGCAGAAACCGTTGGGGCAAGAATCCGGGCACTGCGCCTCGCAGCCGGTATGACGCAGGATGAATTTGCGGACAGGCTGCACGTCTCCCGCTCCGCCATCGCGCAGTGGGAGACCGACCGCGCCGGGCAAATCCGGGAAAATATGGAGAAAATCGCGAAGACCTTAAATACTTCGCTGGGTTACTTGGTTTCTGGTGAAACCGGCTCACTGCTGGGGGACGAGCTTGCCCTCATGCGGCTTTACCGGGCCTGTTCAACAGAAGACCGTAGAATGCTTCTGCTCACCGCCCGCCGCCTGGCGCGCAGCTAATTTACTCCTCTCCAGGTTGCAACAACCGCAACTCCCGGTATACCCCTCCCTCACGCGAAAAATTCGTGTTATAATAAGGGTCCTTCGCCAGCACCGCTTCATGGCGCTGTCGCATCACCTCGTTTTCTAACATAAACCGCGCCAGCTTGGCGTCGTCAAAATCATCGCCACGGCTAACGCTTTCCCGGTGCTCCGCCACAGTATCGGGCATATAGATAATCTTCTTCCCCGCGATGCGTAACTTCACACATAAATCCACATCGTTAAACGCAATGGAAAGCTCGCGCTCATCAAATCCGTCCACCGCTTCAAAAGCGGCCCGCCGCACCAGCATACAAGCCGCCGTCACGGCTGAAACCTCCTGCGCGGTTATCGCATGGGCCATATAGCCCGGCGCTTCAGCACGCAGGCCGCGGAAGGCATGGTCCGCCACCCCGCCAACCCCCAGCACCACACCGGCATGTTGCACCGTTCCGTCCTGGTAGAGCAGCTTTGCCCCCACAGCGCCCACAGCGTCATCGGCCAGCGCCTCATCCAGCATCCGGCGCAGCCACCCCGCCTCATCCACAAACACGTCGTTATTCATAAACAGCAGAAACTCATGTTTCGCCGCCTGCACCCCAATGTTATTTATGCGCGAATAATTAAATGGCTCGGCAATCCGCAGCACCCGCGTGCCCTCAATATTCGCCTGCGCCGCCGCAAACCGTTCCGCCTCCGGTGTGGTGGACCAGTTATCGAGCAGGATAATCTCGTAGCTCACCCCTTTGGTATGGGCTCTAATCGCGTCCACGCATTCCTGCGTCATCTCCACATGGTCGCGGTACGGAATTAAAATCGAAACCCCGGCTTTCTTCACCCGCGCCGTCGGAAATTTCCAATCCACCTTGTAGCAGGTCAGGCTTCCGCGCGGCTCCACTTTCGCTGGCAACCCCCGCCGCTCTAGATGCGCGGCCACCGCCTTGGCGCCCGCCAACCCCGCCTTCGGCTTCGCGGTCGTCCCCGCCGCGGCGGTTGAACTCGCGGTCTTGCGCCAATGGTACAAAATCTCCGCCACATGATGAATCTGCCCAGGCTCCAACCCCTCCACCAGCCGCAGCAGCAAATCATGGTCCTGCGCGCCATCCATCTCCGGGTCCAACCCGCCCGCCGCGCGCAGCACCTTTGCCTCCACCATCACCAGGTGGCAGATATAATTAATATCCAGCAGGAAACGATGGTTGAAATCCGGCTTGAAATGCGGCTCGCTGAACGCCCCGCCACGCTCCACCTTATCCTCGTCGGAATAAAGCAGCTTCGCCCCCGTCGCCGCCTGGGCCAGCAGCATAATCTCAAGCGCTGCCGGTTCCAGCAAATCATCATGGTCAAAAAACGCGACAAACTCCCCCGTCGCCGCTTTCAGCCCGTCATTCGTCGCCCTGGCAATGCCGCCATTCTTCTTGCGCGGCAGCAGCTTTATGCGTGGCTCCTGCGCCGCCAAATCCTTCATCACCGCCGTCAGCGTCGCATCGCCTCCGGCATCGTCAATCAGCAACAACTCCCAATTCTCGTGGGTCTGCGCCCGCACGCTGTCCACAGCGGCCAGAAAATCCCCTATGCCGGGCCGGTAAACCGGGCAAATCACTGAAACCTTGGTGCCCGCCACATTCCTCGCCCCATAGCGCGCATTGGCGCGGGGCAGGGCCAAGGGGCGCGCCTCCAGTCCCCAGCGCGGATAATCCACCAGCAAAAACCGCTCCCTCGGAATCGCCGCCTTCAATTCTTTCTTTAAATGATACGCAAAGCTGAACAGTTCGTCCGTCCGCTTAATCAGCACTTCTATCTTTTCCCTGGCCGAATCCCCCGGAAAACTAAACTCCAGCGGGCTGCCGCCCAGCTCTTCGCGCTCCGGCAAGGCAAAAAATCGCAAGCTCACCCGGTCGCGGCGGCGCAGCTCCGGTGGCGGGGCAAACGCAAAACCGCAGGCCGCATCGCATCCCACGGCAGTCGCTACATCGCCCCTGAACTGGTCCGCCAGCAATGTTGCCACCGGCTGGCCTTCATGCGTCACCAGCACGCGCACGCCACCAAGCTTGGTGCCCGCTTTGTCATCCACCCGCAGCGCCCAGCCCTGGATCAGCCCATCCACCATGCCGTCCACCACGGCCATCAGCCGCACCGGCTTCTCCAGCACAAAGCTATATTGTTCAACCGCACCACCAGCGCGCGAGCTTATCGGCAACGCCACCCCGTCCAGCGTCATAAAACGCAGCGCGTGGCGCATCCCGTCCCAATATCGCTCCGGTATCCGGTAGCTGAACCCAATCCGGCTATTCGCCAGATTCACCAACCGGCTGTCATCGCGGTGCAGGTCGCAGCTCACCACCGCCTCAATCGCGCCATCTATCGTCACGCGCATCTTCAGGCTCTCAGCGGGCTTGTCGAAATCCACCGCCCACCCGCCAATCTCGGCCCTGTCCGTCTGGTCCAGAAAGCACAGCAGCTTACGCTCCTTGCGTGGCGTCTCAGCCCTTGCCCCGGAATTTTTCACGCCACGCTCTCCACATCCAATGTCTTCAACGCCTTGGGCAGCAGCCGCGCCAGCCGTTCCGCCCATTCCTCTTGCCCCGCCTCCTGCGCAATCAAATCCTGCCGTATCTCAATTTCCAAATAATCAAGCCCGTTTCTTTCGGCATGAACCGGCACGCCATAATCGGTCTCGTCGCTCACACGGTAGGGCGCGTTCTCCCCCACCACTAGCCCGCCCTCGGCTCGCAGCATATCCGCCAAAATATTCGAAAGCCGGGGGTTGCGGTTATACAAAACCGCCACCTGCATCGGCCGCGCTTCTGCCAGATAAACCGGCGTGAAGCTGTGCATCGCCACATAAACAATGGCCGCCCTCTCCGTTACCAGCCGGTTAATCTCGCCATGGTATGGGTCAAAAATCGCCGCCCGCCGCGCCGCCTTCGCCACCTCGTCCAACCCTTTATTGCCGGGAATCAGCGTCGCCTCGCTCATTTCGGGAAACGCGCTGGCCCAGCCGGGGTTGCGGTTGCAATCAATCACCAGCCGGGAGTAATTCTGTAAAATCGCTGTCGCATCCAGCGCCGCGCTCAATCGCCGCGTCACCCCCGCAATGCCAATATCCCAGGCGATATGCCGCTCCATCTCCGCTTCCGGCACGCCCATATCCCCCAGCGCGCGCGGAATCAGCCGCCCCGCATGGTCGGCCGTCAGCAAAAACAGGCTCTTGCCGCCTTCGCGCAGCAAATCATAAACCGGCGCTTCGTCCGCCTCCAGCAATCCCATGCGCGCTCCGCTCAATGCCGCCAGCTAATTCGCGCTGGCCGCGCCTTGGCCGGGTGAAATTCCAGCCATTCGCCATTGCCAACGGAAATTCCGGTCAGCGCCAGAATAAACCCCCAATGGCTTACCAGCAGCGTCGTGTGTTCATCCTTGCGCCGCCGCATCTCGGCCCTGAATGTATTCGCCCTGGCCACCGTCTCCGCCTCGCTTTCCAGGCTTTCATGCCACCAATGCTCCGGCAAATGCCCAAATTCGTGGTGCGGAAACCGGGCGGCGAGCACATCCGGGGCGCTGCCGATATCGCAAACAAACGCCGTGCGCTCGCGCACTTCGTGCATCACCTCCACGCTCACCCTCGGCAATGCCAGAAACGGCTGTGCGGTCTGCAACGCCCGCATATAAGGTGACACAATCACGCGCGTAATCCCGGCCCCCGCCAACTCCTCCGCCGCGGCTTGCGCCTGGGCATGGCCCAGCTCCGTCAGCTCAGGGTCCTCAATACCGGGGTCGCGGCGCGTCTCGGTAAAATGCAGATTAAAATAGCTTTGCCCGTGGCGCAGCAGAAACATGAAACGTCCTTCAATTTTGCGCGGGCTTGCCGGCCTGCCCCATTGCAACATATGTCTGGCCCCGCGCCAACAGGCACCTGATCCAATTTCGTGTCTCCTTGGCTTGCATCGCGGGGCCCGTTGCGCCAGTCTAAGCATGAACTGAGGATAACCGTGGCCGCTAACGCACTCCAATCCCTCGGCGGCTTTCCCGTCGTCCTGGTCATTTTCGCGGGCATCGCGATCTTTCTAGTCCTCCGCCTGCGCTCGGTCCTGGGCAAACGCGTCGGGTTTGAAAAACCACCCCTTCAACCGGGTGCCGCACCAGGCTTCCAGCCAGGTCCGGTCATAGAAGGCCGGGTCTTGCCCGCCGCTACCCCTGGCCGCTCCATCCCAGACCCGCAATCAGCCCTCGGCCAACGCCTGATGCAGATCGTCAACCGGGACCCTCAATTCGACCCGCCTGAATTTCTCTCCCACGCTGAAGCCGCGTTCCGCGCCATCGTCACCGCCTTCTCGGCGGGAGACCGGGCAACGCTGCAAACCCTGCTCACCCCGCATGTCTACCAAACCTTCGAAGCCGCCATTTCCACGCGCAGCGGCGCGGCTGAGCAATCCCGTACCGAAATCAAATCCATCCTCTCGGCGGGCATCGAGGATGCGCAAATCTCCGGGGATCTCGCAGCTGTCATCGTCCGCTTCGTCTCCGCCCAATCCACTCAAACGGTCGATGCGGCGGGCAACCCTATCCCTGGCAGCAGCGAGCAAGCCGATATCTGCGACATCTGGACCTTCGAGCGCGATTTACGCGGCAAAGACCCCGCCTGGCGGCTCTCGGCGGCGCGCAGCGGTTAACATCATGCGCCGCTTCCTCACCGTCGCCGCCACCCTGGCCCTGGCCGCCTGCACCATTCAGCAGCAGCCGCAAACCGGCGCTTACCCCCCGCCCGGGCGCGTCCTGGCTGTCACCCAACTGCCCGGTTGGCAACAAGACAACACCGCCGCTTCCCTCGCCAGCTTCGTCACCAGTTGCAAGGCCATTCTGTTAATGCCGCCGGACGCGCCCCTCGGTGGCTCCGGCCTTGCCCAACAGCTCGCCGGTCAAGCGGGGCTCTGGCAACCCGCCTGCACCGCCGCTCAATCCACCACCCCTGGCAGCAACGCCGCCGCGCAGCAATTTTTCTCAAGCTGGTTCACCGCCTATGCCATTCCCGGCCAGGCGCTCATCACCGGCTATTTCGAGCCCGAGGTCCCCGGCTCGGAAAACGAGCGCCCCGGCTATCACGTCCCGCTCTACGCCAAACCCGCCACCGCCGCCCTCGCCAGCCTGCCCCGCGCGGCGATCGATGCCGGGGCCCTGCACCGCAAAGTGCCGGTCACCGCCTATGTCACCAACCCGGTTGATGCCTTCATGCTGCAAATCCAGGGGTCTGGCCGTATCCTCTTGCCTGATGGCAACATTCTGCGCGTCGGGTTCGATGGCCAGAACGGCCAACCCTACACCCCCATCGGCCGCGTGCTGGAACAAATGGGCGCGCTCCAGCCAGATCAAGTCAGCTATCAATCCATCTCCGCCTGGCTGAAATCCCACCCGGATCAAGCCCAGTCGGTCATGGAACAAAACGCCCGCTATGTTTTCCTGCGTCCGCTCGGTGCATTACCGGCGGATGAAGGCGCACCCGGTGCGCTCGGCGTGCCCCTCACCGCGGAGCGTTCCACCGCCATCGACAAATCCGCCATCCCCCTCGGTGCCCCGCTCTTTGTCTCCACCACAGACCCCATCACCGGCACAGCCATGAACCTTCTCACCATCACGCAGGATACCGGCGGCGGCATTCACGGGCCCAACCGGGCGGATATCTTCTTCGGCGCCGGGCCGGATGCCGAGCAAACCGCCGGCTCTATGCGCCAACCCGGCCAGCTTTATCTGTTGCTGCCCAAGCCTACGCCTTCATCCTAACCCCAACCGCCTTGTCCTCCCCAGGCCAGACGGCTAGAGCCTGATCACTCGGAGTTGCCTGGCAGCTTCAAGCGTGAATCAGCCTCTGATATATAGGTAGAGCCTGCCACGATGACGATAAGGAAAGACTGATGTCCTCCAGCCCGGTTCAACCACACGGAGCGGCTGAAAAGCTTCGGCTCAGCGCCATCATCGGCGTCCTCGGCGTGGTCTATGGCGATATCGGCACCAGCCCGCTTTACGCGCTGCAAACCTGCCTGTCTTATTTCAGCGGC
>JAGWIE010000040.1 GCA_028866445.1 Rhodospirillales bacterium
GTCGATCAAGACCCAGTCCTTCTTCACGTCCGCGGGCTTGATGGAAATTGTCGTTTTCATATGCTCACCCAAAGAATAGTGGGGGGCTTATGATGAAAGCGCACTGGAAGGTCAAGGGGTTTGGTGTGTGGTAATTTAATACCACAGGCACCACAGCGGCTTTAATCCAGCCGTGGTTCCGTGCGCCGTGGGCGTGGCGGTGGTGTTGGCGGCGCAGCCTGCCGTTCGCGGGGGAGGGTATCGCGGGTTCCGAAGCTGCTGCGGGGCGCGGGGTTGGGAATGGGTGCTCTCGTTACTACTGGTTCTTCGTCAACGGGCGTTGTGCGGCCGCGTTTTAGCTGGCCGAAATGTGGCACGTCCTCGTAGCTGTCCATCGGGCGGGCGGGGGTGGAGAGAATGCCAGCCGCCCGCATCTGCATCACCCGCAACTCTTCTTGCAGGTTTTCCAGCTCACCCTCAATGGCTTCCAACCGCGCTTTCACGCCAAAGACGCTGAACGGCACCATCAAAAAGGCCAGAAACCAAAGCAGAGCGGGAACGGCCAGAGCCAGGACCAGCCATCCAGGCATCCAATCAGGCAGGGAAAAAGGCAGGGTCATCGGCATAGACTCCTCATACCTGATTAATGCCGGAAATGCCGCATATTTGTGAATACCATGGCGATTCCGGCCTTATCGGCCGCTTCAATTACCTCTTTGTCGCGAATTGAACCACCAGGCTGAATGACGCAGGAAGCGCCCGCCGCGACGGCGGCTTCCAATCCGTCCGCGAAGGGGAAGAAGGCATCCGAAGCAACGGCGCAATTGGTGAAATCCAACTTTGCCTCTTTGCCGCGCCAGGCGGCGATGCGCGCACTATCCACCCTGTTCATTTGCCCGGCACCCACCCCGATGGTGGCGCGGTTTTTGGTGTAGACGATCGCGTTGGACTTCACGTGCTTGGCGACCCGAAAGGCAAACAGCATATCCTCAAGCTCGGCCGCGTTGGGCGCGCGTTTGGTGACAATTTGCAACGCCTCGGCGGTGATACGCCCGGAATCGCGGTTTTGCACCAGAAAGCCACCAGCGAGGGATTTGAAAGTAACACCCTCTTCGGTTGGGCTGGGCACGCCGCCGGTGGTTAGCAAACGGAGATTCTTTTTGGCGGCGAGAACGGCTTTGGCGCCGTCAGTTGCATCGGGTGCGATGATCACCTCGGTAAAGATGGCGGCGATTTTGGTCGCGGTTTCCTCGTCCAGCGTGCGGTTCAGCGCCACAATGCCGCCAAAGGCAGAGACGGGGTCGCAGGCGAGCGCCAAATCCCAGGCGGCGGACATGCTGGGCGCGCTGGCAACACCGCAAGGGTTGGCGTGTTTGACGATGACGATTGTGGGCTCATCGAACTCTGCCACACACTCAAAGGCCGCATCGGTGTCGTTGTAATTATTGTAGGAAAGCTCCTTGCCCTGGGCCTGGGTGGCGGTGGCCACGCCAAAACGCGCCGGGGAGGACGTGTAGAAAGCCGCCGATTGGTGCGGGTTCTCGCCGTAGCGCAGCTCCTGCTTCTTGGTGCCGGAGAAAGAGACGCGCTCTGGGTAGGTTTGGCCAAGCTGCGCCGCGAACCAGCCGGAAATGGCGGAGTCATAAGCCGCGGTACGGGCATAGGCGGCGGCGGCCAGGCTGCGGCGGGTGGAAAGCATGGTGCCGCCATGGGCCGCCAACTCTTCCAGAACCTTGGCGTAATGCGCCGGCTCGGTGAGAACGGCGACACTCTCGTGGTTCTTGGCGGCGGAGCGGATCATCGCCGGGCCGCCAATGTCGATATTCTCGATGCAATCATCAAACGCGGCACCGCGGGCCACCGTGGCTTCGAAGGGGTAGAGATTGACGGCCACCAGGTCGATGCTCTCAATGCCGTGCTCGGTCATCTGGGCGATATGGCTGGGGTCGTGCCGCTTGCCGAGAATGCCGCCATGCACCTGTGGCACAAGGGTTTTTACCCGGCCATCCAGAATTTCAGGAAAGCCGGTGTGTTCGGAAACCTCGGTCACCTCTACTCCGGCCTCGCGCAGCATCTTGGCGGAGCCGCCGGTGGAGAGGATTTTCGTGCCGGTAACGGCCAGGGCCTGGGCAAATTCGACGAGGCCGGTTTTGTCGGACACGGAAATAAGAGCGGTGCGGATGGGGACGATGTCTGACACGAGGCGGCTCCGAAATACGAAATTACGATGCCCAGGCGCGCGGCGGATTTCTTCACGCTCCCCGATGGTAGCCATCTGAGCGCCAGTCACGTGAAGATGGCGCGGTTTCGCATGGGCGAATAGCGGATGCAAGCAGCGTTGCGGCGGGCGTGACACAGGCATGTCTAAAATTTAAAGCTTGGCGACTGTGGCAAAATTATCGCAGTATAAGCAAATAGTGCTGCATGAGTAGAGCGCGGCTGAGACGAATTTCTCGCCAATGCATTTCTGGAGGTAAGTGGCATGATCTGGCAGGAAAAAAGTAAACAGGCTGTCATGATGATCAGCGTTGCTGGCTTGGCCAGCCTTTGTGCCTGCGGCTCGCCCTCTAAAGCGCAACTTGCCTCAAGCGGTATTACCCCCGCGCCAGCGAGCTTTTCAGTAGAAACGCCGATCGACAAGATTGCGGCGGATGAACGCGGCAAAGCGGTGCTGGACCGTGATGTGCCGGGCGTGATGTCCAACCCGCATTATGTGATGTTCTCCTGCATGAGCCTCTCGCAGCTTGCGACGCTCTCGGGCGGGCGGCTTACAAAATCTAAGCTGAGCCAGGTGAATTCAGACCTCGCGGAGCTTTCACCTGGCCAATAGGGCTAATTTCCTGAAGCAGGCGGGGTTTGTGCTGCTACCGCAGAGATGGCGTTAGCAGGTGAGCCATTCAGAACTTTCGTACTCGTAAGCACATAGACCACCGTATCTCGCTTATCGTCGAGAATGCGGGTGAGGATGAAATGCTTAAAAATCAGCGAGGCTGAGATGGCACCGATCTGCTCCTGCTGCGGCAGGTCAGAAGGTAAAACAACCGGCCCATGCGCAATGCAATTGAGCGAGAAACGGCTGGGATTAGTGGCAAGCCCCGCACCGCCAGCGATACCCCCGGTTTGCGCCGATGCCACGTAACAGGAAATCGTCGGAATTTTCGGATCGTTCAACCGTTCAACGATTACCTTGTCGTTGGGGCCGAACCAGCGGAAATTGGTGCTGACGGCACCGATCTGCTGCTTGTCGCCTCCGCCGGGTGTGATGAGCCAGAAGAATAGGATGATGATGGCGACAATGGCGGCCAGAATGCCAATGCGGCCCAAAGAAATTTCCTCATGCCTTGGTATCCTTCAGCATTTTGTAAATTTCCATGGTATTTTGGCAGACGATTTCATCCGAAAAGTTATCGAGCACGCGTTTTCGCCCAGCGGCACCAAATTCAGCCCGTAGGCCGGGGTTGGTGATAAGCTTGTCCAACGCATCGGCCAGCGCTTCCGGGCTGCGCGCGGGGACCAAAAAGCCAGTTTCACCATCCACCACAGCCTCGCGGCAGCCAGGAATGTCGGTGGCCACTACCGGTAGCCCCGCGGCCATGGCTTCCAGCACAGCTTTCGGCAGGCCCTCCCGATAGGTGGAGGGCAGGGAGAAGATGTGAATCTGGTGAAGCAGCCCGGCCATGTCCTTCACCGGGCCAAGCCATTTCACGATGCCTTCCGCCTCCCAGCCGCGCAGCTCAGCTTCTCTAACTGGGTTGGGGTTGGAAAGATCCGGTGCGCCCGCCAGCCAGAACTCGGCTTTGCCTTTCAGCAGCCGCGCGGCGGCAACGAAATCCGGGATGCCTTTTTCCTGGATCATGCGAGCCGCCAAGGCGATGCGGATGGGCCCTTCCGGCTCCGGCGAGGGCGCGAAAAGCTCAATATCCACTCCGGCGCCACGGATCAGCCGCGTGCGGTCCCGCTGGACCATACCGCCGTCAGCCATCGCGTTAAGATCATCCGGGTTTTCAAACACCGCAATGCCGAGTTTGGGGCTCATGGTGGTGCGCAAGGCCAGCGTGACTAGGGGCTTGAGCAGTTTTGCCAGCAATTTATCCGATGAATAGACGAAGCCGAGCCCGATGGGTGCATTGACCACAGCGGGCACATTGGCCAACCGCGCCGCAATGCCGCCAAAGATGATCGGCTTGAGGGCGATATGGTGCACAACATCCGGCTTTATCCGCCGGTAGAGCCTTGCCAGCCAGAGGGAGAAGGCCAGTTCCTTGAATGGATTGAGGCGCTTGCGGTTAAGGTCTGCTGCGTAAAATTCGATGCCAGAGGCTTCGATCTCTCTGAATGCCTCGTTCTGGCGCGAGATCAGCACCACGCGCCAGCCTGCCTTCTGCGCCGCCAGCCCGCGCGCCCAGAAATGCGAGGCAAAAAACCAGTCCTCCATCAACAGAAAAACGAGGGTGGGGCGAGAACTGGGCATGGAGCCGGTTTAGGCCAAGTGCCTTAGCGCGGAAAGGCTAGACATTGTTTATACCCGTGCGTTTGGCCTGCCAGCGCCAGGCATCGCGGCACATATCCTCCACGTTCAGCGCCGCTTTCCAGCCGAATAGCCGTTCCGCTAAGGCTGGGTTGGCGTAATAGCTGGCAACATCGCCCGCGCGGCGGGGGGCGATGTTGAGAGCAATCTCCCGGCCGGTTGCTTTCTCAAAGGCTTTCACCAGCTCCAGCACTGTCGTCCCCTGGCCGGTACCGAGATTAACGGTGACAGAAACATCATTTGCGCAAATATGTTCAACCGCCTGGGCATGAGCCATGGCGAGGTCCATCACATGGATATAATCGCGCTCCCCGGTGCCATCCCGCGTTGGGTAGTCTTTGCCAAACACGTTGAGATGCGGGCGCTCGCCGGTGGCCACCTGCGTGACATAGGGCATGAGGTTGTTCGGCACGCCGCGCGGCGTTTCGCCTATAAGAGCGGAGGGGTGCGCACCGACCGGGTTGAAATAGCGCAGATTGGCAGCGGCCTTCAGCTTGCCGGTGCGGGCGAGGTCGCGGATGAGATCCTCCATTACCAGCTTGGTGCGGCCATAGATATTCTCAACCCGCGTGGGGGCGTTTTCCAGAATGGGGGAGGAATCCGGCTGGCCATAGACGGTGGCGGAGGACGAGAAGACGATGCGCGCGACCCCGGCGGCCTGCATCGATTGCAGCAGGCGGATCGTGCCGATGATGTTCATGTCGTAATACAGCAGCGGGTCGGCTTCTGATTCGCCCACTGCCTTCAGCGCGGCAAAATGGATCACCGCTTCCACCGGATGTGCTTTCAGCGCCGCCGTCACGGTTTCCGTGTCACGTATATCGGCCTCGATAATCGTCATGTCCTGGCCGGTGAGGCATTTCAGGCGCGCGGGCACATCGCGCTCAGCATTGGTGAAATTATCGAGAATGACGATTTTGTGCCCGCGCTCCGCCAGCACGGCGGCGGTGTGAGAGCCGATATAACCGGCGCCGCCGGTGAGCAAAATTCGCATGGATCAGGCCTTCGTGATGGTCCATTTAATGTGTTGAGGGCCGTCCTGATGGCCGGGGAGCACGATCTGCTCCGCACGGCGAGGCTCCGACTGGCCGAAATACACACTGCTCTCGATGCGCGGCACCGCGCCTTCGGCTTTCAGCCGGAAGCCGAGGCCAGAAGGAGTACGCAGCAGCACGGTTTCATCATCTTGCGCCAGGCTGGCGGTAACGTTGGGGTGCAAATGGAAGCGTATGGCGAAAGGTTGGGGCGTCTCCGCCTCGATCGCATCCTCGCCCTGCAATTCCTCGCCATTTTCCGAAAGGCCAAGGCGGCGATGATGAACGGCACCAAAAACCTGCTTCCAGCCGTCATGGTTGGCCTCGATCCAGATGATGCCACCACCATCCTGCCGGGCAACGTTTACGTTTAGCGGCCGTCTTCCGAGGCCATTGGCCATGATCTCAGCAGAAGATGTATCCGCGACGATGAGAGTGGAATGGGCAGCGGTACTGCGCAGGGCGGAGGTCCAGTCTCCGGCCAGAGCCGGAGCGGCACCGCAATTCACAATAATACGGTCCTTGCCGAAGGAGTATTCAAACCCCAGCGTGCCTGCATGGGCAAAACGGTCCAGCCCAGGTGCGGCGGGGCTGCCAGCATCCATAAACAGCACGGATTTCGCCGCGGCGATTCGGAATAGCCCGCAGGATTTGAGATGCGCCAGCGTGCCGCGTGCGCGCCCGGCCTGGGCAAGAACGAGATCCACGAGGTTGGCCAGCTCCTCCTTGGAGCCGTTGAACAAGGCAAGCCCGCCATCGCCATGGCGCAGGGCCCGCATGGCGGCTGCTGCGTGTTCGATGGTGGTGAGAAGTTCAGGCGGCGGCGTTTTACCGCCGGCCTGCATTAAGGCGCGGATCTCCGTGAGGTCTTGCAAGGCCAGAAGATGCGCCGCCGGGCTGCGCTCCACATGGCAGCCATCCGCGTGGAATTGCCGTTCCAACTCCGGCACCAGGAATTTTACCACGCGCTGCAGATGCGGCACATGGTCTGGCAGGGCAATGGAGGTCGCGGTGAGGCCCTTCAGCGCGGTGAGCGCCCGGCCATCCTGAAACTCAGCGGGCAAAGCGGCGGAGAGGGTGCGGGCGTCTTGTACCAAGCGGGACATCAGGGCCTGGCGGAACTCGTCATCCGCCGAGGCGGCAAAAAAATCATAATGGCCGAGCCAGGAGGCAAGCCGTGCGCCCGCCACATCCGGCGCGTAAGCAATGGGCTCTGGCTTTGGCGTATCCATGAAGTCCATCACCAGCGCGCGGGCGCGCGAACGCGCGGCATCCGTGCCCAAGGCGCGTAAGTCCCGCAGCCAGGTGAAACCATGCAGATGCGCGCGTAAGATTCGCGTGGCACCGGGGGCGGCGGCAAAAATATCGTGATGAACAGGCAGCACGGCCCCGCCGAACTCAAGCTCTGCCATTACCAGCCTGGCACCGCGGGCGGGGTCGCCTGGCCATGGGTCACGCAAGGAAAGTGCCGGAGCATCCGGCCCGCCGGCGGCCCGGAGGTTCTGCAGCCGGGTAAGCCAGGTGCGGGCTTGCCGGCCGAGGCCGGGTTTTTTTGTGGGGCCTTCGTTCATCCGCCAGGGCTGGCGCTGAACGCGGGGGGCAGTGCGGGGGCGGCATCGCGGATGGAGGCAATGGCCGCCGCATAATCTGGCGCGCCGAAAACTGCCGTGCCCGCGATCAGGCAGGTGGCACCCGCTTCCAACACGGCGGGGGCCGTTTTCGCGGTAACACCGCCATCGATCTGCAACACGATATCCCGGCCTGATTCATCGATGAGGCGGCGCAGGGCGGCGATTTTGGGTAATTGCGAGCTCAGGAATGCCTGCCCGCCGAAACCCGGGTTCACCGTCATCACCATGATGAGATCCGTCAGGTCCAGCACATTCACCACGGTTTCAATCGGCGTGGCCGGGTTGAGCACCACGCCTGCCTTTTTGCCTAAAGAACGGATGTGCTGAAGCGTGCGGTGCAGATGCGGGCCGGATTCAGGGTGCACGGAAATATGATCCGCCCCGGCTTCCGCGAAGGCGGTGATGTAAGGATCGGCTGGCGCGATCATCAAATGCACGTCCATCGGCATTTTGGTGTGCGGGCGCAACGCTTTCGCCACCAGTGGGCCGAAGGTGATGTTGGGGACGAAATGCCCGTCCATCACATCTAAATGCAGCCAATCGGCACCCGCGTGCTCAATGGCGGCAACTTCTTCCTTCAGCCGGGCAAAATCAGCGGCAAGCAAGGAAGGAGCAATGAGCGGAGGAGTCGGGCGGGAGAGCATGGTGTTTGCTTGTAACCGGCTGAACGTGAGGGAGACAAGCACTACCCGCTGAGAGTTCAGGAATGAACCAGCCTTGCAATATAAAATCCGTCCATGCCGCCACGGTCCGTCCATAATCCGGGATGGGTGCGAATATCGCCTTGTTCCGTCATGGCATCAGGCAATTCAATCAAGGCTAGAGGCTCGCGCTTCAGGCCAAGCCGGGCGCAGGCGGCATCTACGCGCGCCGCACCTTCCTGCGGTTGCAAGGAGCAGACGGCGTAGATGATGCGCCCGCCAGGGGCGAGCATGGTGGCGGCGGAATCCATCAGCGCGTCCTGCTGGGCCGCCATTGCTTCGATGTCTCGGGGTTTGCGCAGGTGCAAAAGCTCCGGGTGGCGGCGAATGGTGCCCGTGGCGCTGCATGGAGCATCCAGCAGGATGGCCGAAAATTTTTCTGCTGGCATCCAGTTTGTGCCGTCTGCGGTAATCAGTTCGGCCTTCAGCTTCAGCCGTTCCAGATTGCCACTGAGCGTCGCCATGCGGCTTGCGTCGCGATCGAGGGCTGTAACCATGGCCCCCATAGCGGCAAGTTGGCAGGTTTTGCCGCCAGGTGCGGCGCAGAGATCGAGCACGCGCTCGCCGGGTTGTGGCGCCAGCAGCCTGGCGGGCAGGGCGGCGGCGGCATCCTGCACCCATATTTTGCCCTCTGTGAAACCAGGAATCTCCACAACGGGCGTGCCAGCGGCAAAGCGCCAGGACCCTGTGGGCAAAAGGTCTCCTCCTTCGGGCGCGAAGCCGGGTAGGGTGGAAATGTCGAGCGGCGCCTCATGTGCATGGGCCGTGGCAATGGCGCGGGCTTGGCTGCCCCAGCTTGCCCAGGCCCAGGCTGGCGTGTCGAGCCGGGGCATGTCCAGCTCCTCCAACGCCGCTGGCCCAGCGCTTACCACCTTGCGCAGAACAGCATTCACCAGCCCGGCAAACGGGGCAAGCTTCTTGCTCCGCGCGAGTTGAACAGCCGTGCCGACAGCCGCATGTGGCGGGGTTTCAAGAAACAGGAAGCCTGCAGCACCCATGCGCAGGATATTTCGCAGTTCCGGTGGTGGGTCGCGGCGCAAATAGGGTTCCAGCACCGCATCCAGCGTGCCGGTGTGGCGCAACACCGAGGCTGCCAGGCGGTGAGCCGCGGCCTTGTCGCGGGGTTCAACGCGGGGCAGCGCATCCAGTGCCGCATCCAGCGGTTTTCCTTTTGCCAGAACGGCTTGCAGGAGCAAAAAGGCGCAATCGCGGGTGGGGTCTGCCATAATAGTTCCTGGGATCTGGCGCTACTGCGCGAGAGAGTGGCGAGACACTGGTGGAGCTGAGGGGAATCGAACCCCTGACCTCGTCATTGCGAACGACGCGCTCTACCAACTGAGCTACAGCCCCGGTTCCCGGCGAAAGCTAGGCAACCATGCGGGGGCGGCATTTCGCGCATTCGTGGCG
>JAGWIE010000349.1 GCA_028866445.1 Rhodospirillales bacterium
GTCATCCGCAGGCGCGCCGTCTCCAGCACCCAGGCGGATGAAACGCTCATGCCTGAGTATTACCGCGTCAGCGGGCGATATTTAATGCGGTGTGGCTCCGCCGCGTCCTGCCCTAAACGTCGGCGCTTATCTTCCTCATAAGCCTGGAAATTGCCTTCGAACCATTCAACATGGCTGTCGCCCTCAAAGGCCAGAATATGCGTCGCCAACCGGTCCAGGAACCAGCGGTCATGGGAGATGACCACGGCGCAACCCGCAAATTCCATCAGCGCGTCTTCCAGCGCGCGCAGCGTATCCACGTCCAAATCGTTCGTCGGTTCATCGAGCAGGATGACATTGGCTTCGCTCTTGAGCATCTTCGCCAGATGCACGCGGTTGCGCTCACCGCCTGAGAGAATGCCAACCTTCTTCTGCTGGTCCGAACCCTTGAAGTTGAACGCGCCCACATAAGCGCGCGAGGCGATGGTGCGCTTGCCCAGATAAATCACATCCGTGCCGCCGGAGATTTCCTCCCAGACGTTCTTATTGTCATCCAGGCTGTCGCGGCTCTGGTCCACGTAACCCAGCTTCACCGTCTCGCCGATTTTTAAGCTCCCGGAATCGGGCTTGTCCGCCCCGGTGATCATTTTGAACAAAGTGGACTTACCCGCACCGTTGGGGCCGATCACGCCCACGATCCCGCCCGGCGGCAGTTTGAAGTTCAAATTCTCGATCAGCTCGCGGTCGCCGAACCCTTTGCAGAGATCCTGCGCCTCAATCACCGTGCCGCCCAAACGCGGGCCGGGCGGAATCACGATCTCCGCCACACCGCCAGCCAGTTCCTGGCTCTTTTGCAGCATCTCTTCATAGCGCTGAATACGCGCGCGGCTCTTGGTCTGCCGGGCCTTGGCGGAGGCGTTAATCCACTCCCGTTCCTCGGCCAAAGCGCGCTGGCGGGAGGATTCTTCTTTCTCTTCCTGGGCGAGGCGTTTCTGCTTCTGTTCCAGCCAGGAGGAGTAGTTGCCCTCATACGGGTAGCCGCGCCCGCGCTCGATCTCCAGAATCCAGTTGGTCACATTGTCCAGGAAGTAGCGGTCATGGGTGATGAGAATCACGGTGCCGGTGTAGTTTTCCAGCGTGCGCTCCAGCCAGGCCACGGATTCAGCGTCCAGATGGTTGGTCGGCTCATCGAGCAGCAGGATATCCGGCTTTTCCAGCAACAGCCGGCAAAGCGCCACGCGGCGCTTCTCACCGCCTGAAAGCGGGCCCACATCGGCCTCCGCGGGCGGGCAGCGCAGCGCGTCCAGCGCAATCTCGATCTGCCGATCGAGGTCCCAGCCATCCTTGTTGTCGATGATCTCCTGCAATTTGGCCTGCTCGGCCAGCAGATCGTTCATCTTGTCGTCGTCCATCGGCTCCATGAACGCTTCGGAGATTTCGTTGAAGCGGGCCAGCGCGGCGCGCACTTCCTGGAACGCCTCGGCCACGTTCTCACCCACATTCTTGGTGGGGTCCAGCTGCGGCTCCTGCGCCAGATAGCCGATCTTCACCCCCTCAGCCGCCCAAGCCTCGCCGCCATATTCCTTTTCGATGCCCGCCATGATCTTCAGCAGGGTGGATTTACCCGCACCGTTCACGCCCAGCACGCCGATCTTCACGCCAGGGAGGAAGGAGAGGGTGATGCCTTTGAACACCTCACGCCCGCCCGGATAGGCTTTGGTGAGGTCTTTCATCACATACACATATTGATAAGCGGCCATGGGCAAATCCTGATAAACGCGGTTGCCCAGGGT
>JAGWIE010000350.1 GCA_028866445.1 Rhodospirillales bacterium
CTGGATTTGGAAGGCCCGGACTTATCTGTGCAAGGGCAACGGCGGGGGCGGGTTTTCACGCTGCAAAATGCACATATCGGGCGGACCATTGCCAGCGGTACGCTCACGGCTCCAGCCAGCCCCAGCGCGCCATGGGTGTTGCGGGCCACAGGCGCGGTGCTGGATTTGCGACGAAGCGGCTGGAAAGCCAGCCCGAAAACACCAGCCAAATCCTCACTACCCAAACCCACAGCAATCGGTGCGCCCTGGCAGGCCACGTTGGCGTTTCAAACCCTGTATGTCTCCAAGCCTCCCGCTCCGGGGCTTGCCGATGTTAGCTTCTCCGCTTCAGGGCAGGGGTATAACCTTAATCAGGCTACCGGCTCGGCGCAGGGGGTGAGCGTTACCGTGGCCCCGGTTTCCGCCACGCGCCACAGCCTGAACATCCAGGGCGATGACGCGGGGACATTGCTGCAGGCGCTGGGGGTTTATGGCGCGATGCGGGGGGGTAAGCTGGCTCTGCAAGCTGAATATGGCGGCGGCACGGCCGATGGAGTTTTGAAGCTGAGCCGCGCACGGCTGGTTGATGCCCCAGGCTTCATTAAAATTTTGCAGGCAGCCACGCTTTATGGCGTGGCCGAGGCGGTCTCTGGTCCTGGCTTGCTCATAGACCATGCCACTTTTCCGTTCACGCTGGATAGCAATGTGCTGAGTTTGCACGGGGCTGATGCTTATTCTGAATCACTGGGCTTTACCGCCAGCGGCACCGTGAATACCGGCACAGGTATTTGCAACCTCTCCACCACGATTATCCCGGCCTACGCGATTAATGCGCTGCCGGGGAAAATTCCACTGCTGGGCCATTTGTTTTCGGCGGAAAAAGGCGGCGGCCTGATTGCCATGCGGGCGCATGTGCAAGGCCCGCTTGATGACCCGACTGTTCGCGTTAACCCGCTTTCAGCCCTTACGCCGGGCTTTTTGCGGGGCATTTTTGGGCTAGGCGGGGGCAAGCCGCAAAGCCCGCCTCCGGCCAAAAAATAGAGCGGGATGACTTCAAGCTCGCTCAATTTACGAGTGAGCCTAAAGCCTGAATCGCCCTCTATCTCATTGTTTTAGAGGCGGATTCAGATTTTAGAGTGGATCACTGCGTGATCCGATCTAAAATCATCCGGCTCTAGCCCTGCGCGGGGGCCTTGGAGACCACAACCATGGCCGGGCGCAGTAACCGGCCATTCAGCTGCCAAGTCTGGCTCCAGGCTTGCAGCACGGTGCCTGCGGGGTGCTCGGCACTTTCCTGCTCCGCCATGGCCTGGTGCAGATTGGCGTCGAACGCCGCACCTGTCGGGTCCGTCCGGGTGATGCCGTTGCGTTCCAGAACCCCGATGAAGGAGCGTTCAATCCCCTCAAAGCCGTCGCGCAGCTTGGTAACAAGCTCAGCTTCGTCCTCGCTCCGTTTCGGCAGGCTGTCGATGCCGCGCTTCAGGTTTTCAGCGGCTTCCGCTACGTCCTTGGCGAATTTCTGCACCGCATAAAGCCGGGCGTCATCCACCTCGCGCTTGGTGCGGGCGCGTAGATTGGCCATCTCGGCCTCGGCGCGCAGCCATTTGTCGCGCATGTCCTGCAATTCCTGCTCCAGCCGGGCAATGCGTTCATCCGGCGCCTCCAGCAGTTTTTCATCCTGCGGGGCCTGGTCTTCGGGCATCATATCTTCATGTTCGGTCATGGCGCGGAATTAGGAGATAAATCGGTTTCAAACAAGATCAGCCGCCCAATGCCAGGCTCGCGGCTTTG
>JAGWIE010000041.1 GCA_028866445.1 Rhodospirillales bacterium
GCCAGCCCGATACCCACCCCGCCCAGGATAAAATATTTCCACGCGGCTTCCAGCCCCGTTGGCGTGCGGTAGAGGCTCACCCCCAAAGTCATGGCGATGGTGCCGCCTTCCATCGCCGCCCAGAGCAGCCCGATATTATCGGCATACAACCCCAGCAGGCTCGCCCCCAGCACCACCTGGAACAGCGCATGGTAAAGCCGCCAGCGCCGCGGTGGCATCCGCGCCGCATCGGCGCTCACATAGCCGATATTCACCAGTGAGGCCGTGAGGCCGACAAACCCCGTGATTGTGCCGAACAACGCACCCAGCGCATCCACCGCCACCAGCCCCGCGCCATGGCCCCAAAACACCGCCAGGGTGAGCACAAACAGGGCCGCACTTGCCGCCGCATTGGCAATCGCCCCCTGGCGCGGCGCGCCCAGAAGCCCCAGCAGAATCGCCGCCAGAAACGGCAGCGCGATGGCGAGTGCCGCGAAATTCACCGCCCCCGCCTTTCGATTTCCTCAAGCCCGGAGAGATCCAGCGTGTCGAAATGCTCACGGATGCGAAGCAAAAACACCCCCACCACCAGAAACGCCAGCAACACCAGCAACGCCACCGAAAACTCTGCCACAAACGGCATCCCCGGCATGCCGATCGCCGCCAGCACCAGCCCGTTTTCCATGGAGAGAAACCCGATAATCTGCGCCAGCGCATTGCGCCGCAAAATCATCAACAGCAGCCCCAGCAGCACCACAGAAAGGGCAATGGCCAGATCCTCCCGCGTGAGAGAGATGGCGTTCATCGTCACCGGCAGCACCACCAGCACCGCGATGCCGATCAGCGCCAGGCCGAGGATCATCGAAACTGCCATGGGCAAAGCGGTTTCCACCGCGCGCAGCATGTTAAAGCGCAGCATAATCTGCCTTAGGCCCCAGGGCAGCAGCACCGCCTTCAGCGCGAAGGTGATGATGCCGGTGAGGTAGAGATTGAACTCAGCTTGCGCATAGCCCTGCCAGAACGCCGCCGCCGCCAGCACCAGGGCTTCCGTTTGATACAGCGTGATCATCGCCGCCAGCCGCCGCTGCGAAAGTTGCAAAAACGCACAGAGCAGAATGATGCCGCCCAGGAGATGCGCCAGCGAGAAGGTGAGGCTCATGCGCCGATCCTCGCCGCGACAAACAGGAACACCCCGGCCAACATGCCCAGCAACAGCGCCGCACCCAGAAATTCCGGCACCCGGAACACGCGCATCTTGGCGCGCGACACCTCGAACACCGAAAGGGCCGCCGCCATCACCGCGAGCTTGCCCGCCCACAGCAGCAGCCCGCCGGGCCAGGAGAGAAATGCTGCCGCGCGTGCCATGCCGAAAGGCAGGAAGATGGTGCCGATGAGGTTCATCCAGGCCAGCAGCCGCAGCATCGCAGCGTAATCAATGAACGCCAGCAACCGCCCGGAATATTCCAGCGCCATCGCTTCATGCACCATGGCGAGTTCAAGATGGCCGGAGGGGTTGTCGGTTGGGATGCGCCCGGTTTCAGTCAGCGCCACGGTCAGCATCGCCGCCAGCGCAAAGCCGAGCGAAACGGAAATGCCGATATGCGCGCTGCGGAAGGCGGTGGCGATGCCGTCCAGGCTGGTATCCTGCGCCAGCAGCGCGAAGGCCAGCAGCAGCACCAGCAGCGCGCCCTCGGCGAACAGGCCAAACAAAGCCTCGCGCGCGGCACCGGCCCCGCCAAAGCCAAAACCGGTTTCCAGCCCGCCCAGCATGGTCGCGGCCCGGGCCAAAGCAAACAAACCGACAATGGTGATATAATCCCCCGCATCCGCGGTGAGCATACCGGTGGCGAATCCGGGGATGAGCATAATGGCCACCGCAATGGCTAGAAAAACCCCAAGCGGCCAAAGGATGAAGAGTTCCGTCGCCGTATCCGGCAGCAAGGTGGTTTTGCGCAGCAGCTTTGCCAAATGCAGATAAGGTTGCAGCACAGGCGGCCCGCGCCGCCCCAGCAACCAGGCCCGCAGCTTGTTAACAATGCCGGTGAGCAGCGGCGCGCCCGCGAAGCAGAGCGCGATGTGCAGGGCGGTGGCGATGAAAGCGAGGACGAAGGCCAGCATCCTCAGCCGCCTTGCCCCAGCCCGAGGGCCAGCAAACAAGCCACCAGCGCCGCAAATACAAAGGCCAGGCGCTCGCGGATGGTGGCGCGGCGCACCCGCTCCGCCAGGCGGATCAACTTTGTTTGCAGCCGGAACAGCGGGGCGAGCAGGAACCGCTCCGCCGGGTCTGTCATGGCCGTGCCCAGCAGCCCCTTGCCCAGCACGCGCATGATCGGTTCGGCAAAGCCGGTGGCGCTGGCCTGGGTGTGCGGGTCGCCAAAGGGCAGCCAGGCGGGTGAGCGGCCAAACCCACCATTCCAGGCCGGAACCTCCCGCAAGCCGCGCACACCCCAGCGCGTTTGCGCGAACCCGGCGGCCAGGGCGGCAATCCCGGCCAGAACCAGCAAAGTGATCGGCGCATAAGCCAAAGGCGGGGTTTGCGCCGCGGGGGCCAGCAGCATAATCACCGGGTTCAGCAGGTCCAGAATAAGCCCTGGCACCAGAGCCAAGGGAACGCAGCACACCCCCAGCAGCGCCATGGCCAGAAACGGGCCGCGCCTTGCATCCTCAGCCGCCGCCGCGTGCAGGCTGCGGGGCCTGCCCAGAAACCCCAGGCCAATAAGCCGCACCGCCGCCGCCAGCGCCAGCGCAGCCCCAATGCCCAGCACAGCCAGCAAGGCTGAAAACCCGATGCGCGCCAGAATGCCGCCCGTGGCAGCCGCCCCGATGGCCGCGTGAAACAGCAAAAATTCCGGGGCAAAACCCGGCCCCAGAGGCAATGCCGCCATGCCCAGCGCGCCCAGCAGCATCAGCATCCCCAGCCTGGGCGTGCCGCGCATCATCCCGCCCAGCCAGTTTAGCGAGGTGGTGCCGGTGGCGTGCTTCACCTCCCCCGCGCCGATGAACAAAATCGGCTTGAACAACCCATGAGCCACCGCACATAGCAAAGCCGCCTGCAACGCCAGGCCGGAAAGCTCGGCATCGCCAATGGCCTTGGCGTAAAGTGCCAGCCCCAGCCCAACCGCGATGAGCCCCACATATTCCACCGTGGAACAGGCAAGAAGCGTTTTCAGCTCCACCTCCAGCACCGCCCGCAGCGCGCCGATAAGCACCGAGAGCGCCCCCGCCGCCGCCAGCGCCACACCCCACCAGGGCTGCTGCGCCGGGGCCAAAACCACAAAAGCGTAGCGAATGAGCACGTAAAGTGCCACTTTCACCATGCCGCCGGACATCAGTGCCGAAACCCCGGCCGGGGGTGCCGGGTGTGCGCGCGGCAGCCAGCTATGCAAAGGGGCGAGCCCCGCTTTGGCCCCTGCCCCAATTGCGATCAGCACAAACGCCAACGAGGAGACAGGCAGAAACATCGCCGGGATGAGGCAGGCGGCGGAGAAAATCGCCACCCCGGCATAAAGCGTGGCGGGTTTGGCATCCCCCTGCATCACCAGCAGCCAGGAGGCCGCACTCATCAGCTCGAACCCGAGGATGAGCGTGAACCCATCCCCCGCGAGCAGCGTCAGCCCCATACCCAGCACAAAGGCCCAGAACGGAACCGAGCCGCGCATTCCCGCCAGGGCAGCAGCCGCCACCTGCGGCAGCAAAATGCAGCCGAACAGCAGGGACAAGGCATCGAGATGCAAATGCATCCCCTGCCCCGGCAAGCCGAACATCAGACCGAAGGAAGTTCCCACACCTTCCCCCTAGCAAACCCCCCGCCGCGCCGCTATCGGGCGCTGGGCAGTTTACTTCAGCAGGTCAGCCACCGCGGCCTGTTCTTCCAGCAGCTCGTTCAGCGTGCGGTCCATGCGGGATTTGGAAAATTCATCCACCGGCAGGCCTTCAACGCGGTGATACTTGCCGCCCTCACAGGTCACCGGCACGCCGAACATCACGCCTTTGGGGATGCCGTAAGAACCATCCGACGCGATGCCCATGGAAACCCATTTGCCGTTGGTGCCCAAAACCCAGTCCCGCACATGGTCGATGGCGGCATTGGCGGCGGAGGCAGCGGAAGAAAGCCCGCGCGCCTCAATGATGGCCGCTCCGCGCTTGCCGACGGCGGCGAGATAGGTGTTGCGGTACCAATCCTCGTCGTTGATCGTCTCGGCCAGCTTCTTGCCGCCGGCGGTGGCGAAGCGGTAATCGGCATACATGGTGGGAGAATGGTTGCCCCAGACCGCCACCTTCTCCACCTCCTTCACCGCCACACCAGCTTTCTCAGCCAGCATGGAAACGGCACGGTTATGGTCCAGCCGCAGCATGGCGGTAAAATTTTCCTTCGGCAGGTCAGGCGCCGAGTTCATGGCAATATAAGCATTGGTGTTGGCCGGGTTGCCGACCACCAGCACCTTCACATCGCGCTTGGCGTGGTCGTTCAGCGCCTTGCCCTGAACCTTGAAGATCTCGGCATTGGCGGCCAGCAAATCGCGGCGCTCCATGCCTGGGCCGCGCGGGCGCGAGCCAATGAGGATGGCGATATCCACATCCTTGAACGCCACGTTCGGGTCGTCAGTCGGGGTAACGCCCGCGAGCAGCGGAAAGGCGCAATCGTTCAGCTCCATGATCACGCCGTTCAGCGCCTTCTGCGCCTGCGGCAAATCCAGGAGGTTCAACATAACCGGCGTATCCTTGCCGAGCAGATCGCCATTGGCGATGCGGAACAGAATAGCATAGCCGATCTGGCCAGCAGCGCCGGTAACAGCCACGCGCACGGGGGATTTCATCTGTTATTCTCCTTCTTTGAGGGCAGATTTTCCATAGAAGCTTGGCCTGCACCGTCAACCCCTGCCTGGCTCAACCCACCACCAGGGAAATCGGGGCTTCAGCGCTAACCACCCCGCAAGGCGTGAAGGCCAGCGCATCGCCATCCGCCTGGGTGAGAATGGCCCCGCTGGCTGAGGTAAATTCCACATGGCTGCCAGCTACAACACGCACGCCAGGGCAACGCGGCAGCAGCCCCAATGGCAAGGCCGCGCCTGAAAGCAATGCGGGCAGCGTGCCCGGTTTTTCAAACAGCACCACCTGAAAACCCGGTGCCTCCGGGTGCGCTTCCGGCGCCAGCATGTAAGGGCCGCCATAAAGCCGGCCTTTGCTTACCACCACGCTGGCGGCCTGGTGGGCCACGCCATCCACGCTCAAGCGCACCGGTGGAAAATCATACGCAACTGACTCCCACAGCGACTGCCAGACATAAGCCCCCTTGCCGATGGCCCGCTTGAGCAATGGTTGCACGCCTTTCACCACCGCGCCGTCGAACCCCAGCCCCAGCATTTGCACGAACACATGGCTTTGCCCCCGCAGTTGCGCCACGCCGGGCCAGAGCCGTTTGCAACGTTTATAGGCCAGCGCGTTGGCGATGGCGCGCGGGGCGGTGGAAAGCCCATATTCCTTCGCCAGCACATTGGCGGTGCCCAGCGGAATAACGCCCAATGCTGTTGGCGAACCGATTAGCCCGTTCGCGACCTCGGCGATAGTACCATCCCCGCCCGCGGCAACCACCATGAAAGCGCCATCCGCCGCGGCCTCTCGCGCCAGCAGGGTGGCATGGCCGGCATACTGGGTTTCCGCCACTTCCAGCTTCACCCCGTTTTCCACCAGCAGATCCAGCACACGCCAAAGCGCGGCCGCCCGCCTGCGCCCGGCAACGGGGTTGAAAATAACCAACATTAATTCCCGCTCCGGATCATTTGACGTAAAATTTCTTCATGCACGGATTCAATGACGCCAGAATGGCATATAAATGACACGAGCGTGACAATAATATTCCTGAAATCTCCTGCTCCCGTCACGGAATCTTCACTGTAACCGGCGCGGTATGCCAGCCTATGCAGCCGCCATGAATACATCCAGCCAGCCCCATCTCACGGCTTACCGCAGTGTTTTCATATCGGATGTGCATCTTGGCACACGCGGCAGCCGGGCAGAGTTCCTCGCGGATTTTCTGAAGGCCACGCATTGTGAAAATTTGTTTCTCGTGGGTGACATCATCGATGGCTGGCGGCTGAAACGCTCCTGGTTTTGGGACAAGCACCACGACGACGTTCTGCAACGGATTTTAAAAGCCGCGCGCTCTGGCACCAATGTTGTGTACGTGCCCGGCAACCATGACGAAATGCTGCGCAAATATATCAGCCTCGGCATCGAAATATGCGGCGTGAAATTGCAGATGGAAGCAGAGCACACCACCGCCAAGGGCAAGCGCCTGCTTATTACGCATGGCGATAGTTTCGATAGCGTGGTGCGCCATGCGAAGCTGCTGGCTTTGCTGGGAGACGGCGCCTACACCGCTGCATTGGTGATAAACCGCTATTTCAACATGGTTCGCACCCGGCTGGGTTATCCGTATTGGTCGCTTTCCGCCTGGCTGAAATTGCAGGTGAAGGAAGCCGTGAAGGCGATAGACCGGTTTGAGACCGCGCTGGCCGATGACGCGAAATCCCGCGGGTTCGATGGCGTGGTATGCGGGCATATTCACCATGCCGAGATGCGCCAGGTGAACGGTGTGATGTATCTGAACGATGGCGACTGGGTGGAAAGCTGCACCGCACTTGTCGAACATCATGACGGCACTTTAGAACTTGTGGATTGGGTAGCCAGACAAAAGCTCTCCATGCTCACCCGCCCGGCGCCGAAACTAAACCCCGCACAAGCCACTTCATTGCACGGCATGGCCGTTGAACTTGCCGCCGCGCCCTTTGAGAATAACGCGCGCGATGCTGTATCAGCAGGGGCCTGAACCGCTGCTCGCCTTCGCGGGTCTCTCTCGCATTCTCATTATTACCGACGCCTGGGAGCCCCAGGTGAACGGCGTGGTGAGAACACTGCGCACCATCACCGCTGAAATGCGCGTTATGGGCAAAATTGTGGAAGTGGTAGGGCCGGACAGGTTCAACACCATGCCCGCGCCATCTTACCCCGAGATAAGGCTGGCACTGTTTCCAGGCCGCAAGCTTGGAAAGATCATAGAAGATTTCAAGCCAGATGCGCTGCATGTCGCAACGGAAGGCCCGCTCGGCCTGGCCGCACGGGCTTATGCCAAGCGGCACAAAATTCATTTCACCACGGCGTTTCATACGCGCTTCGCGGAATATCTCGAAGCCCGTACGCGCATTCCCGCCCGGCTTACCTATGCCTGGCTGCGGCATTTTCATAACGCCGGGTCAGGCGTGATGGTGGCCACGAAATCCCTGCGTGAGGAGCTGGCGGGGCGGGGTTTTAAAAACATCCGCTCCTGGTCGCGCGGGGTGGACCTTGCCGCGTTCTCGCCAGAGCTGCGTGAGGATTGGGATCTGCCGCATCCGATCTTTGCTTATGTCGGCCGCGTGGCGGTGGAGAAAAATCTTCGCGCGTTTCTCTCGCTTGATCTGCCTGGGTCGAAGCTGATCGTCGGCGACGGGCCGCAGCGCAAGGTGCTGGAAAAGGAATTTCCCAACGCGCATTTCGCCGGGGCAAGGCATGGCGCTGATTTAGCCAAAGCCTATGCGGGCGCCGATGTGTTCGTGTTCCCTTCCAAAACAGACACATTTGGCCTGGTGGTTTTGGAAGCGCTGGCTTCTGGCCTGGCTGTCGCGGCTTATCCCGTTACTGGCCCGAAAGATATTCTGGGCGAAGCGCCCGCACAAGTGGGCGCACTGAATGAGGATTTACGCAGAGCCTGCCTGGAAGCTTTGGCCATTGACCGCGCGCATTGCCGCCCACACGCGGAGCAATTCTCCTGGCGGGCCTGCGCGGAACGGTTCATGGAGAATTTGGTGCCGGCGCGGGACATGGCACAATAAAAAGGGGCCTTCCAGCCCCTTTAAACTCTCAAATCGCCAGCAACAAACGGCGGGGGTCTTCAAGGCTTTCCTTCACGCGCACCAGGAAGGAAACCGCCTCCCGGCCATCGATGATGCGGTGGTCGTAAGAAACCGCCAAATACATCATCGGGCGGATCTCGATCTTGCCATCCACCGCCACCGGGCGGTCCTGGATCTTGTGCATACCCAGAATGGCCGATTGCGGCGGGTTGAGAATCGGCGTGCTCATTAACGAGCCGTACACACCACCATTGGTGATGGAGAACGACCCGCCGGAAAGCTGGTCCAGCTTCAGCGTCCCGTCCTTGGCGCTCTTGGCAAAACCTGCGATCTCCGCTTCAATTTCGGCGATGCTCTTTTGGTCCGCGTCGCGGATGACCGGCACCACCAAGCCATTCGCACCACCCACCGCGATGCCCATGTTCACGAAGTTTTTGTAAACGATGTCATCGCCGTCGATCTCGGCATTCACCGCCGGAAACTCCGCCAGCGCTGCGCACACCGCCTTTACGAAGAAGCCGTTGAAGCCCAGGCGGATGCCTTTATGCTTCTTCTCGAACGCCTCCTTATAGGCTGCGCGCATCGCCATAATGGCGCTCATATCCACCTCGTTGAAAGTGGTAAGCATGGCGGCGGTGTTTTGCGCTTCCTTCAGCCGGTTGGCGATGGTCTTGCGCAGCCGGGTCATCTTCACCCGCTCCTCGCGCGCATCCTGGGCCCGTGGCGCTTTCGCCGCCGGGGCGGCGGGCGCAGCGGCGGGCTTGTTTAAAAATTCCTGCACATCGCCTTTGGAAATGCGTCCGTCCTTCGCGGTGCCGGTTACGTCGTCCGGGTTCACGTTTTTCTCGGCCATTATTTTGGCGGCAGCGGGGAGTGCGCCAACACCAGGGCGGGCCACGGGGCCAGGGGCTGTCTGTTGGGCGTTCACGCCAGTTTTGGGGGCGGCGGCCTCGGCGGGTTCTTTCTTCGGCGCGGCCACCGCGGCACCTTTAGCATCCACCCGGCCAAGCAAATCGCCAGGGGCTACCTCAGCCCCTTCCTCGGCGGCAATCTCGGAGATCACTCCGGCTTCCGGGGCGTTCACCTCAACGGTCACCTTATCCGTCTCCAGCTCAACAATCGGCTCGTCCGCCGCAACAGCCTCGCCAATTTTCTTAATCCAGCGGGCGATGGTGGCGGTGGAAACGCTCTCGCCTAGCGTGGGAACCTTGATCTCGGCCGACATGGAAACTCCTGTTTTCGTTGCCGTGTAAAAGGGTTAGACGCTCAACGCCTCATTGAC
>JAGWIE010000351.1 GCA_028866445.1 Rhodospirillales bacterium
TCTAACAGCACTAGTTTTCCACCGGGGCGAAGCAGCCTTAAGCTTTCGTTAAGCGCTTGATGAATATCAGAAAGGTGGCGAATTGCGTAGCCCATCGTGACGAAATCAGCGATGCCATCCGCCAGAGGCAATGCCTCCGCAGTGGCTTGGAGCAAAGGGATATGCAAGGTTTTCTGCGCCTGCTCGAGCATCGCCTCACTGAGATCGACACCGATCAACACGCCGCGACCTTGCATTAACCGCTGCGCCTGCCGGGCCAGCAGGCCCGTGCCCACAGCCACATCCACTACCACCATGCCGGGCCCAATCCCTGCCTGGCGCAGGCAGGTACGCCGGTACCAGGCACCGGAGCCGAGGGAGAAGATATGGTTGATGAGGTCGTAATGTCTGGCGAAGCGGTTGAATAAGCTGCGTGCGGCACCGTGCCTGCGCGCAGGAGCGGCATAATAGGACGTGATTTCTTCCCCAGGAGCCACCGCCTCTGGCTGATCTTGACGGTTGGACATGGCGGCACACCTATGGCTTAACGGAAGCAAGGCGAGTTTCGGCGGATATGGCAGCCCGGTCAATGTTGCGGGAAAAGGAGCAGGCAGGTGGCGGAGCAGCAAAGCGTGATCCCGGCTGAGTGCGACGTGTTCGTGGTGGGCGGCGGCCCGGCGGGCGCCACGGCGGCTGCTTTGCTGGCCCAGGCCGGGTTGCGCGTGATTTTGGCCGATAAGGACAAACATCCGCGCTTTCACATCGGCGAATCCCTGTTGCCGCATAATTTGCCATTGCTGGACCGGCTTGGCGTGCGCAGCCAAATTGAAACCAGCGGGATGCGCAAGCACGGCATTGAGTTTGTCTCGCCCTACCATGGCAAAAGCGTGCGCTACGACTTTGGCCATGCGCTGGATAAACGCTTCCCCTATTCTTTCCAGGTCCGCCGCTCCAGCTTTGATGAGGTTCTGCTGCGTAACGCCGCTGCCAAAGGAGCAGAGGTGTTCGAGGAATGCCGCGTTTCAAACATAGCCTTCCCGGAGCATGGCGATCCGGTTATAACGGCAAGCTTGAACGGTGAAACCCGACAATGGCGGGCGCGCTTTGTCATCGACGCTTCGGGCCGCGATACATTGCTGGCCTCTCAGCTTGGGGTGAAGGAGCGTAACCCGCATAACAACAGCGCTGCCGTGTATGGGCATTTTACCAATGCGCGCCGCCTGGAAGGGCGGGATGAAGGGCATATCACCATCGTCTGGTTCGACCATGGCTGGTTCTGGTTCATTCCCCTCTCGGATGGCACAACCAGCGTCGGCGCTGTTTGCCCGGCGGAGGTGTTTAAAAACCGTGGTGCGGATATGGAAGGCTTCTTCCGTAAGATGATCGCCTCCAGCCCCGAGATGTCTGACAGGCTGAGCGGTGCCACATTGCAAGGTGGCGTTACGGCCACCGGCAATTACTCCTATTATGCAAAACGTCTCACTGGCGATCGTTTTCTGCTTGCGGGGGACGCTGCAACTTTTCTCGACCCCGTGTTTTCAACCGGTGTGTACCTCGCCATGCTGTCGGGTTTCTGGGCTGCCGAGGCGGCCCAGGGCTGTGTTATGAAGCCGGCCAAAACCACAAAGCTTTTGCACCAATATGAAGCGCGGACGCGCGATGCCGCGGCTTCCTTCACCTGGTTCATCTACCGTATCCGTCAACCCGCGATGCGCAATCTCTTTATGTCTCCGCGCAACATGTTCCGCGTGGAGGAAGCCGTGCTGGCGCTCCTCG
>JAGWIE010000042.1 GCA_028866445.1 Rhodospirillales bacterium
CCCTGCACGCCCTTGCCGGGCAGGGATTTGAAATTCGCCGCAGGCTGCACATTATTCTGACGCAAGGGGATGGAAAGCGGGTGCGTGTCCTCTGCCGCCAAAGCCGCGGCGATGCTGCGCAGCCTCACCTCATCCAGCCCGCCCAGCATCTTCACCGCCGCCAGCTGCGGCTGGCCCGTGGTGAGTGTGCCGGTTTTGTCGAAGGCCAGAACATCGATGTTTGCCGCGGCCTCCAGCGCATCGGCATCACGGAACAGAATACCCGCTTTTGCCGCCGCACCCGTGCCGGCCATAATCGCCGCGGGTGTCGCCAAACCCAGCGCGCAGGGGCAAGCGATAACCAACACTGAAACAGCGCAGATAATCGCATGGGCAATGCTGGCTCCATATAGCAGCCAAGCCGCGAAAGTAATCGCTGCCAGCACCAGCACCACCGGCACAAACCAGGCGGAAACCCTGTCTGCCAAACGCTGAACGCGCGGCTTGGCCGATTGTGCCTGATCGATAAGCCGCGCCATACGGTCCAGAAAACTCTCGCCGGGGGCGGCCGTAACGCGCAGGCGCAAAACGCCATCCAGGTTGAGCGTGCCCGCCAGCAGCTTCGCCCCCGGCCCGCGCGGTTGCGGCAGCGCCTCGCCGGTGACCGGGCTTTCATCCACGCTGCTCTCGCCCGCCATCACCTCGCCATCCACTGGCACGCGCTCACCCGGGCGGATGAGAATTTCGTCGCCGGGCTGGAGTTTTGCCACCGGCACATCCCCGCCCGCCGCCAGATGCGCCTGTTCAGGCCGCAGCTTTTGCAGGCCGGAGATGGATTTTGCCGCCTCCCGCTTGGCCCGGCCTTCCAGATATTTACCCAGCCGCACCAGTGCGATCACCGCCACGGCACTTTCAAAATAAAGCGGCCCACCGGCGAAGAAATCCCACACCGAAAGCCCGTAAGCGGCACTGGTGCCAAGCGCCACCAGCAGATCCATATTGCCGGAACCCGCTTTCGCCGCCAGAAACCCCGCCCGGTAAAACCGCGCGCCCAGCCAGAATTGCACCAGCGTGGCGCAAAGCAATTGCAGCCAGCCCGGCACCGGTACGGCCATGGCCAGCACCACCGGCGCGGATAACACGGCCGCCGCCAGCAGCTCAATCAATTCCCGCTTTGCATGGCTCGGCTGCGGGGTTTCAGCCGGGCTGGCGGTATAACCGGCTTTGGCCACGGCTTCTTCCAGCACGGCCAGAGACACCCCGGAACCGGCCACGATATGCGCGCGCTCAGTGGCCAAATTCACCGAAACACTCTGCACGCCCGGCACACGCTTCAGCACTTTCTCAACCCTAGCAACACAGCTCGCACAGGTCATGCCGCCAATGGCGAGTTCAGTGTTTTTTGTGGAAATAGCAACCTGATCCATGCCCGATGATATGGGTCTCCTATCATGGGAAGGTCAAGGGCTTGACGTTGCCATTATGGGAACCCTTATATCCGGCACCTGTTGTAAAGGACTAGGCTCATGAATTTTACCGTACCGGACATGGATTGCGGCGGGTGCGTCCGCTCAATCACCGAGGCGATTCACAAAATCGACCCGCAAGCGAAGGTGGATGCCGATTTGAAAACCAAGCTGGTCAGCGTGGGCGGCACGGCGGATAGGGCCGTTTACGCAACCGCCATTGAAAATGCTGGCTTCGACGTGGAAAAAACTGCCTGACAGGCTTTCATGTCTCGACTTCATAGCCGAGGCGCTCAATCGCAGGGCGCAGCACCTCCACCACCGGGGCGAGATGCTTCAAATATCGCCTGTAGCGATAGCGCGAACGGTCGTAGAGCTTCTCCGTCACCTGTGCGTAAGATGCCGTGCGTGCATAACGCGTGTTCTGCTCGAAGGAGAGGCAGCGCGGGTCGAATTCAACCCCGATAAAATCAAGAAGTTTACGAATCTGCGCTTCCTGGTCCATCACCATCTCCTCATAGCGCACCGCCAGGTAGCGCAGGTTTAAATTCTGCCGGTAATGTTCCACTAGCGCTGCGAGCAGATTGTAATGCGCTGCGATGCTCTCCAGCTGTGCAGCGCAAAAATAACCATGTGTTAAATGATTTGAATAAACCGAGAGCACCACATCCAGCGGGTGGCGAAGCACATGAACCATCGGTGATTGCGGAAACAATAGCGAGATGAGCCCGAGATGCATCTCGTTCAACGGCATCTTATCCGTGAAAAACCCTGCCCCATCCTTAAAGAAACCCGCCTTGCGTGCGCGGTTGAGGTAATAATCGCGCAGCTCCTCCAGCCCGTCGCGCTGGTCGCCCATCCATAATTCCGCCAAAGCTTCGGGGTAGGCCAAAGGGCTGGCCAGCAAACGCGGCATAATCTGGGTGATGTCGTTGATGAAGGGCAGCTCATCGCCCGCCGCGATTTGCGGATGCACGGAGAGCGTTTGTTCAATCAGCGTGGTGCCGGAACGCGGAAAGCCGAGGATGAAGATGGGCTGTGGCAGTTCCGCGCGCAATGTGGCCACCGGTAATGTGGCCAAACGGCGCTGGGTGAAAAACCCTTGCAGCCGCGCGGCCATATCCGCAGCGGCCTCTGCCATATAAGTGCGGCCGCCCATTTCCAGCGCCGCGTTCTTGCCTGCCGCAAAACAGGCAAAGGCTTCATCGTAACGGCCCATCTGGTCCAGCAGCCGGCCTTTCTCGGAAAGCTCCGAAGGGCCAAGATGCCGCGCACCCCTCTCCGGCTGATCAAGAATCGCCAGCGCCTCTTCGTTACGCTTCAGCCGCGAGAGCACCGTGGCGCGGGTCAATTGCAAGGAAGGATTACCGGGAAGCAAAATCTCCGCCTCGTCCAGCAAGGCCAAGGCGCGGTCGAATTTGCGGTCGGCCTCCTCCATCTTTGCAAAGCCCAGCATGGTCTGCGCCACGCCCGGCTTCAGCGCCATGGATTGCTGGTAAAGCGCCCGTGACTCCTCAATCCGCCCCTGGGTTTTTAAATTCCAGGCCAGATTGGCGAGGGTAATCGGCTCCTGCCCCTCGGCCAGTTCCAACACGCGGCGGTAATGATACTCACCCAGTTGCGGGCGGTTGGCCTCGGTCAGCACCAGCCCCATCAGATTATGTGCCTGGGCGTTTTGCGGCGCGATGCGGATGGCATTGCGCGCATGAATTTCCGCTTCGGCCAGCGCGCCCTTGGCGAGCAGCAGCAATGTAAGCTCGTTGGTGGCGGTGAGGTTATTCGGGTTCAGCGTTACCACACGCTTCACCAGTACCTCCGCCGCCTGCGGGCGATTCTGCTGCCGGCAAAGCCGAAAGAGCAGCAACAGCGCGTCCTCGTCCCCTGGTGCGAGCTCCAGAATCTGGTGCGTGGCGGCCTCGGCGGCGGCAACATCCCCGGCATTGAAGGCGGCTTGCGCCTGGCTCAACAGCGGCGCCAACATTCCTGCCGCCTCCTGAGGCGAAAGCGTGGAAAGATCGAGCGCGCAGCAACGCAGCCGCCGAAGGCCGGAGCCACAGGCGCAGAGAGACAAATCAGCCATGGGCGGAACTGTAACGAGCTCCGTGCTGGCCCGCTAGACGCTTTGAAGCAGCGGGTTACCGCCCAGCCCAGGACGGCGGATCGCTGGCGGGAAAGCTTGCCTCCCCGGCTTCATCGACAATATCCGGCTTGCCGGAGGCATTGAGCTGCACGGGCTGCCTGAACTGCACAAGGCACTTCACCCCGTCCGCGTCCGTAATTTCCAGCCCCCGCAGCAGTCCGTCTTCACTCTCGGCATAGGCTTGCTTCGGATTATGGATGATATGCTCAAGCCCGGTGAGCGCGATGACGAAAATATCGTCCTTTTTGTCATAGGTAATGCCGTTGAGGCGCTGCCCCTTCGCCTCAACCTGGCTGCCGAGTTTCAGCGAGGACACCCTGACTTCCGCCCGCACACTCTTCAACGCCTTGGAAAGCTGATCAAAATACAAAGCCCAACTGGCCTTGCCCAATTGCTCTGTGCTCATTTCCGTTCCCCTTTCCTGGAAGATGAGGTCTGGATGGATAGAAGATAATCTACCTTGCCGCGCTTTCCAGGAAAATTCAGGCCGCCTCTCCGCCAACCTCCACGCGCCGGGGCAGCAGCACCGGGCCAATCTGCGCCAGCACCAATGCGCCAAACAACAAAACGCAGCCCAGCCAGCCGGTGCTGCTCATACGTTCATGCAGAATAAGGGCGGCGAACAACGCCGCGAATAACGCTTCGGCCATCAATATCACGGCTGTATCCGTCGCCCCGGTATGGCGCTGGCAGATGGCTTGCAACAAAAACCCCAGCCCGCCGGAAATGATACCGCCATAAAACAGTTGCGGCAGGCAGCTTGCCACCGCGTGCCAATGCGGCAGCCCGCCCCCCGCGGCAGAGCCCACCACCACGCAGGCCAGAGATTGCCCAAGTGCCGCCGCCACTGGCCGGCCCGTACCCCGCACCACGCGCTGCATCAGCAATATCTGAACCGCGAAGCCAAAGGCCGAGATAATCACCGCCACATCGCCGCGCGCGAGCGAGCTAAAGCCGCCGCCCAGAAACCAGGTTCCGGCCAGGGCCAGCAACGCCGCCAGCCACACCAGCGGGTGAGGCGCCCGGCGCAGGAAAATCACCTCCAGCACCGGCACGAAAATAACATATAGCCCGGTGAGAAACCCGGCATGGGTGACGCTGGTGAATGCCAACGCCCATTGCTGCAACAGCGAGGAAACTGCGAACACCAGCCCCAACGGCACAATGCCACCCAGCCCGGCCAGAAAAGACCCCGCCCGCCGCGTCTCAACCACGCCCAGGGGGAATACCACCAGAAACGCCAGCAGAAAGCGCAAGCCCGTGTACCAGCCCGCGTTTAAATAAGCCGTACTTTGCGCCTGCGCGACAAACGCCCCACCCCATAGGGCAGCAGCCAGAAGCAGCAGAGAATTAGCGGTAAGACGGGACATGAAATGCCCCGCTTCTCTCAGGAAATGGGAGAAACCACAAGCATACATCTGGACTGGACGCTTGCGATTGTCATGGTTAGATGCCGTTCATGAACACCAAATCCTCCGCCTGCCCGCAATGCAGCCTGGAAGAGATACATCTCTCCGGCGAGACTTACATCTGTTCGACCTGCGGCTATGAGTGGCCTGCCGAATTGGGCGAAACCCAAGAGATTATAAAAGACGCCAACGGCACCGTGCTCGCCAATGGCGACACAGTTACCTTGATAAAAGATTTAAAGGTGAAAGGTTCGTCAACGGGCCTTAAGGTCGGCACCAAGCTCAAAAACATCCGGCTGCATAGCGGTGACCACGCCATCGAATCCGGTGATTATTTCATCAAGCAGGAATTCGTGAAAAAGGCCTGAGCCGCCCCGCCGGTGCGCAAAAAACGGCACCTCGCGGTGCCGTTTTCCGTCTCAGTGCGCCTCTTCCGGGGCTTTTTCGTCGTCGCCATCGCCCTCGGTTTCCGGTTTGGGCAGCGCCAAAGCCGGAGCCTCGGAAATATCGAAAACGAGCTTGCCGTCTTTCACGCTCACCTTCACAGCCCCGCCCTTCACCAGCTTGCCGAACAACAATTCCTCGGCCAACGGCTTCTTGATCTGCTCCTGGATCACCCGTCCCAGCGGCCTGGCGCCGTAAAGCGGCTCGTAGCCTTGCTCGGCCAGCAGCTCCTTCGCCGCTGAGGACAGCTCGATGGTCACGTTGCGGTCAGCCAACTGCGCTTCCAACTGCATCACGAACTTCTCCACCACGCGGCCAACGATTTCCGGCGTGAGTGCAGCGAAGGGAATGATCGCATCCAACCGGTTGCGGAATTCCGGCGTGAACAGCTTTTTCACCGCATCCTCATCCTCGCCCGTGCGGGCCGTGCGGCCAAAACCCATGGCGGGCTTCTGCATGTCCGCCGCGCCGGCATTGGTGGTCATGATGAGAATAACGTTGCGGAAATCCACCTGCTTGCCGTTATGGTCGGTGAGCTTCCCGTGATCCATGATCTGCAACAGGATGTTGAACAGATCCGGGTGCGCTTTCTCGATCTCGTCCAGCAGCAGCACGCAATGCGGGTGCTGGTCGATGGCATCGGTCAGCATACCGCCCTGGTCGAACCCGACATAGCCCGGCGGTGCGCCGATGAGCCGCGAAACGGAGTGCCGCTCCATGTACTCAGACATATCGAACCGCGTCAGCTCGATGCCCAGCGTGCTCGCCAATTGCCGCGCCACTTCGGTTTTGCCAACGCCGGTGGGGCCGGAGAACAAATAATTGCCAATCGGCTTTTCCGGGTCGCGCAAGCCAGCACGGGAAAGCTTCATCGCCGCGGCAAGTGCCTCGATGGCGGTATTCTGCCCGAACACCATCGCCTTCAAATCGCGTTCCAGATGCCGCAGCACTTCCTTGTCGTCATTAGAGACGGATTTGGCCGGAATGCGGGCGATCTTGGAGACCATCTCCTCGACATCCTTCAAGGTCACGGTCTTGCGGCGCTTGTTCTCCGGCAGCAGCATCCGCGCCGCACCGGCTTCGTCGATCACGTCGATCGCTTTGTCAGGCAGTTTGCGATCGTTGATGTATTTAGCCGAAAGCTCCACGGCGGCGCGGATCGCGTCATCGGTGTAGCGCACCTTGTGGTGCTTCTCGTAAGCCACTTTCAGCCCGCGCAGAATCTTCACCGCGTCTTCCACCGAAGGCTCGTTCACATCGATCTTCTGGAAGCGCCGCACCAGCGCGCGGTCCTTCTCGAAATAGTTGCGGAACTCCTTATAGGTGGTGGAGCCGATGCAGCGCAGCGTGCCCTGGGCCAAAGCGGGTTTGAGCAGGTTGGAGGCGTCCATTGCCCCGCCGGAGGTCGCCCCCGCGCCGATAACGGTGTGAATTTCGTCGATGAACAAAATGGCGCCGGGGTTGGCCTCCATCTCGGTCACCACGGCCTTCAGCCGCTCCTCAAAATCGCCGCGGTAGCGCGTGCCGGCCAGCAACGCGCCCATATCCAGCGCAAAGATGGTGGCGTTCAGCAGCACTTCCGGCACATCATTATCGATGATCCGTTTGGCCAGCCCTTCGGCGATGGCGGTTTTACCAACGCCAGGGTCGCCCACATAAAGCGGGTTGTTCTTGGTGCGGCGGCAGAGAATCTGGATCGTCCGCTCAATCTCGTGCTCACGCCCAATCAGCGGGTCGATTTTCCCGTCCTTGGCTTTTTTGTTGAGGTTCACGCAATAAGTTGAAAGCGCATCCTGGCTGCGCTTGGTGCTGCCCTTCTCTTCGCGTTCGCCAGGCTCGTGTGGCTCGGCTGAGCCACTGGGTGGGCGCGGGGCAGATTTGCCAGGGCTCTTGGCGATGCCGTGGGAGATGAAATTCACCGCGTCCAGCCGCGTCATGTCCTGCAGCTGCAGGAAATAAACAGCGTGGCTCTCGCGCTCAGAGAACAAAGCTACGAGCACATTCGCACCCGTTACCTCATCCCGCCCGGAAGATTGCACATGGATCGCCGCGCGCTGCACCACGCGCTGGAACCCGGCGGTGGGCTTGGGGTCGCCGCCACGGTCTGTCGCCAGCCCAGCCAAATCCTTGTCCAGGAACTCGGTGAGATCCTTCTTGATCTTCTCGATATCCACGCCGCAGGCCCGCAGCACGGTCAGCGCGTCCTCATCATCCACGAGCCCAAGCAGCAAATGCTCCAGCGTCGCGTATTCATGTTTCCGGTCGGCGGCCAAGGACAGGGCCCGATGGAGAGTCTGTTCTAGGTTGCGAGACAGCATGGATTTAAACCGTTCCTTCACGCCGAGACCCGGCGCTCTTAATTCCGGACATTCTATCTGCCTGTCCGGCTGGCATTTTTACGGCCCAGCCCATGGGAGCGGCACTGAACTGTACTCTCTTACATAGGGTTCGGCGCGTAAAATAAAGTGTCATTCTTTCTCAATCGTGCATTGCAGAGGATGCTGGTTTTGCCGGGCCAGGTCCATCACCTGGGTGACCTTGGTTTCAGCCACCTCATAAGTGTAAACCCCGCACACCCCCACGCCACGGCGGTGCACATGCAGCATGATCTGCGTCGCCTGGTCACGGTTTTTCTGGAAAAACCGCTCCAGCACATGCACAACAAACTCCATTGGCGTGTAATCGTCGTTCAGCATCAGGACCTTATACATTGTGGGCTTGCGCGTTTTCGGGCGCGGTTTCACCACCACGCCCGTATTCGGCCCCTCTGATCCCTTACGCTTATCGTTCTCACTCATCTTCGAATACTTTCAGCAACACCGCGGCCGCCCCCTTCGCGGCAAGCGCCCCAACAAGGCCGCCCCTATTTGCCATCACCTTGTAGCAGAGCATATCGAAAGCAAGTCCAGTCATCAAAGAGCGATTTTAATCCAGCCCCAGAAAAACATGCGTTCATGAACAGCTTGTTTCACCCGTGCGCTGTTGGCAAAAAAAAACCGGCCCCATCAGGAGCCGGTTTCTTAAAAAATAAAAGACGCGTTAAACGTTACTGTGCCTTACCGAAGGTCTCAGCGGCCAGGGTCATCCGGGCGGTTAACGGCGCCAGGGTTTTTTCAGCGAGCTTAACTGATACATCTGCGAATTTGTTGCTCTCAGAGACAGCCTTCTCAAGGCTGGACCGGGCGAAGCCAGCTTGCAAATCCATGGCTTCCTTCACAGACTTAACGCCCATGAGGGATTTGCTGAACGCCACGGTGTCTTCCATGGACGCCTTGGAGGATTCAGCGAAATATTTGGAGATATCCTGGAACCCGGCGACATAAATCTGCGAGGCTTTCATGAATGCCTCCATGTTGCCCTGGCCGAATGCCAGCATTTCTTCTGAGGTTTTCATAGCCTTTTCAACGCCTTCCTTTAACTTGGCCTGGGAGGTTTCCAGACCCTTTGTGGCTTTCTCAATCCCCTCGCGAACCGCGGAAATGGATTTTTCAAACGATTTCGCCGAAACGTCAGCCGCGCCATCAATGGTGCTGGCGGCGGTCTCTGCGGCAATCGCGGCTTTGGCTTTCGTCGCGCTCATCTAGGTGTGCTCCCGCTATGATGATCATCGCTGCACAGCCCCAACCGG
>JAGWIE010000043.1 GCA_028866445.1 Rhodospirillales bacterium
ATGCCGAGGCCCCGGCGTTCCGCTGGCACAAACACCCTGGCGGCATCATCCACCACCGCACCGGCAATTTTCACGCAGCCTGCATCCGCGCGGTCCAGCCCCGCGATCAACCGCAGCATGGTGGTTTTGCCGGAGCCGGATTCACCGGCGAGCACCAGAAACTTCCCGTCCTCCAGTGCCAGATTGATGCCCCGCAGTACCGCTCGGCCACCAAGGCGGCGCGTGGCGTCTGTCATCTCCAAACTCAGAGTCATGCGCCTTCCTTAACCAGCGCGGCGGGTGCGTGGCCAAAGCGCAACGCCAGGTTCAGCACCGCCGCCAGCCCAGCCAGAACAGCCATGGCCAGCAAGGCCAGCCGTGCCGCCTGGTCGTAATTCGCCATCATGTCAGCCGATACAATTGCCACGCCAAGCGGCATCTGCCCCGGAACATAGAGCAATTCAGACACCGGCAGCTCGAACATCACGCCCCCCACCACGAGCAGCCACGCATAAAGCCCCGGGCGGATGAGCAACGCACCTTCAATATCGATAAGGCGCGTTTGCAGTGGCAGGCCGAATATCCGGGCGGCTTCATCCAACTTCGTATCAAGTTGAGCCATGGCGCTTCCCAATAGCCGCACCGCCATAGGCAAGGCACCTGCCGCGTAAGCAATGACCAGCAGCAAAGCTGTGCCATAAAGCGGCAGAAAATTATTGTTGAAGGCCACGACATAGCCAGCTCCAAGCACCAGACCCGGCACCGCCATATTTGCAGTAAGCCCACCTTGCACCGCCACCGTGAACCAAGCCGAACGCCCGCGTTGCAATTTGAGCACAAACAACGCCACACCCAGCGCCAGCGTGGCGGCCAGCACGCCATAGCCCAAAGAGCGGGGTATGGCGGAAAGAGACTCTGCATCCAGCGGCGTGCCGTGCAAAGCCACAATCGCCAGCGCCAATAACGGCCCGGCAATGCCAGCGCCCCAAAGCAACGCCGCGGCCAGCGCCAATGCCACTCGCCCGATGGCACCAGGGCGCACCGGCAGCGCCCGGCGCGCCTTGCCATGCACCAATGCCGCCTGAAAGCGCCGCTGGGTGGCCACTTGCAAAGCGCCGAGCAAGGCCGCACTGGCGATCAGCCACCAGCACAGCATCGCTGCACCCGCGAAATCGGTCGGTGTGGTGTTCAGTCGTTCGTAGATGGCGTATGTAAGAATCGGGATTTTTGTCGTCACACCCAGAGTGGCGGGAATGCCAAACTCCTGCATTGTCTCGATGGCGGCGATGGCGAATGCGGCGGCCATGGCGGGCAGCACAAGGCGCAAGGCGAGGCCCAAGCGCCGCCAGGCGGGCAGACGCAACACTAATGCTGCTTCGCGCAGCGTGGCGCTCGCGCCCGCGAAAGTGCCGCGCGCAACGAACACGGCGAACGGCAGCGCCTTCAGAACATAAAGAAACACCAGCCCCGCCGGGCCCAAAAAGAATTGGCCAGGCAGGCTGTTGCGCAGTGCTGGATTGGTGAACACAACGAGCCACCCGGTCGTGAGCACATAACCTGGAGTGAAGAATAATATCCACAACCCAAGCCCCAGCAGGCGCACCGCACCCCCGGACTTGGTTTCCAACGCCTGTGCTGCCAATGCCCCGAACGGCGCCACAATCAAACCTGTTAGTAGAGCAAATGCAGCGGAGTTGAGAAATGGGCGCCAGCCTTCAAATGTTGCACAGCCCCCCGCCAAGGGCAAAAGTAGCAGCCGCGCCAGAGGATAAATAAACAGCAGCGCCAACAGCAACAATGCCAGGCCGCGCGTAAACCTCATGCGCCAGAGATCACTTTGGCGAACCAGCTATTGATGGTGCTTTCCAGCCCACCCCACACAACTGGGTTAAGCGTGATGGTATGGATATCCGCAAGAACTGGAACGCCAGGCAGCGGCGCGGGCGCGTTCTGCGTAATGGGCCAATACTCGCCATCTGCCTCGCCTTCAGTTTGCCGGAGCTTCTGAATATCCGGCCGCATCGCGAAGGCCATGAACCGCGCGGCCTCCTTCTGCTGGCGGGCATTCAACCCGGCCGCTTCCACCATCACATTGGGCAGGACGTAGGCTGGATTGGGAACGGTAATTCGCATCCCCGGATGATGCGCCGCGTAAAACAACGCTGCCGAGGATTGCACGATGGCAAGGCTGATAGCCTGGGATTGCAACGCCGCCAGAGTTGCATCGTTCTTGTCAAACATATGCAAGCCATTGGCCTTCAGGCCCAGCACATATTTTTGCCCTTGCGGCCAACCGCCGGCATTGTCGAGCATTCCCGCCAGCATTGGGTAGGTGGGGCCGGAGATCGACGGATCGTTCATCCCCACCAGATTTTTATAAGCAGGAGAAAGCAGATCATTCCAGGTGGCGGGGGCAACAGCCAGTCTTGCAGGATCGGAAATAAACACACCCGCCAAAGTGATCCCTGTGGGTATATAAGCGCCATCGGGGCTAAGCAGTCCTTGCCCTAACGGAGTGAGCCCCGCAGGCGCTGGCAGGCCATGCGCCAGCAGATGCGCCTGGTCCAGCGCGGCAGCGGCGGTGGCGCCGTCAAACCAGCCGATATCCCAATCCGGATGGTTACCCTGCGCCACAATGCGCGCCAGCAAACTGCCCGTAGAAAGCCGCACGACGCTGACCTTGATCCCCGTCTCCTTGGTGAAGGCGGCGGCAACCGCGGGGCCGTAATCCAGACCCGTGTAAAGCACCAGCCCGGTATCAGATGACGGCCAGAGCAGCAACGCCGCCACAACCACGACGATAACAGCAAACACGCTTGCGATGAGCTTACGCATCTCGGGGATTTCCTAAAACTCGGCTAAGCGGGGTTTCAATCGGCATCCATGCTGGGCGCGGCCATCTGAAAGATCACCGCGACGGTAACGGTGTAGGTCCTGCCTGCAAAACCTGACGGCGGCGGCGGATAATGCGCGATCCGCGCCGCGCGTAGCGCCGCATCATCCAGCAGAGGATACCCGCTTGATTGCGCAAGAGCGATATCGGTCACCACACCGTTCCGATAGATGAAGCTCACCTCCGGCGTGCCACTTTCATGCGCCATCTGCGCCGCGGCCGGGTAAACTTCGTTCGCCACAACCTGCACAGCATTACGCATGGCTACGCGGAACGCATCAACCTGGCCCAGCGAGGGGGCTGGCGGCAATGCGGGCACAGGCGGCGTGGGCGGCACCGGCTGGGCCACCGGCTTGGGCGGCGGCGGCGTTGCCGGGCGCGGCGGCTCAATATGGCGCGGCACCGTATGCTCAGCCGGACGCGGCGGCGGCGGCACAGGCGGCGGTTTGGGCAACGCCGGAGCTGGCACAGGCTTAGGCGGCGGCGGCACGGGCACCGGTTTTGGCGGCACCACAGGCTTTGGCGGCGGAGGTTTCGGGGCAGGCGGCTTTGGCGCCGCCTGCACCGAAATTTTTATTACCGATTGCTGAAGCGCTGGCGGCGGCTGGTGCCGCGCAAGGCTCGGCAAAAGCACCCCCAGAGCCACCACTTCAAGTAGAAGGCCGATTCCAAGCGCTGCCATAAAGCGGCGATTTTCCTGCGCTGACGGCGCCCAAATTCCAGCAGAGTTCATGACACGCTGCCGGTTACTGGCCCGCCGCGGGTTGCGCGGCGATGCCAATATTCGTCACATTTGCTTTGCGAGCCGCGTCGATCACGGTCATGAAATGCTGAAAAGCCGAGGCTTTGTCAGCGGCGATGGTCACTTCGGTTTTATCCGGCGCACCATCGGCCTCGAACATCGCCGTTAATTGGTCCGGCGTCATCACGTTGTTTTTTACCTTCAACGTACCATCCGCCAGCACGTTCACGATAAATTTCGGATGCGGAAGGTTCTGCGACTGCGAACTGGTGGGTAGCTGCATGGTAACCCCGGCATCCGGGATCATTTGCAATGTAACGATAATGAAAAACACGAGCAAAAATAGCATCACGTCGATCATCGGGATGATTTCGATGCGCGCCTTACGGCGCTCAAAATAGCGCATGGTCATGGCGATGCTATACCGTCGCGAAATGGGCTGCGCCCTGCATGTTCACGGCACGGGCGGCGGGAAGCACAGATGCGCTGTCTGTACGGTTCACGATCATCATCTTCAATGAATCGAGTTGATGCACGATGAGACGCACCTGATTGGAAAGCGCGTTGAACCCGGCCAAACCAAGCATCGCGATAAACAGGCCAAAGGCTGTGGCAACCAGCGCATCGGCAACGCCGCCGGTAACTTCCGCCGGGGCATGGCCAGGCTGTGCCAGAACGTTAAATGCATGGAACATGCCGATAATGGTGCCGAACAGACCCATCAGCGGTGCCAGAGTAACCACGGTATCCAGCACCCATAACCGGCGATCCAGCGACGGCGCAATCAGCATGATCGTTTCATCCAAATGGCTGGCCAGGGTTTCATGGCTCACACCTTGGTAACGCATCGTGGTTTCGATCATCACCTCTTCGGGCAGGTTTTTGGAAGCTTGCAGCAGCTTCGCCAATTCCACCTGGCGCAACACCGGCATTTCAGATGCGGCGCGAATCACCGACTTGCCGCGCAGGATGGTATTCCGCAGTGACCAGAAGCGGTCGATCAGCACAGCTAGTGCCACCAACAGCAAAAGGGCCAGGAAATACAGAATACCATCCGAATAATTGGCAAGATAGATGATGTAGTTGAGAGACATGCTTCGAAACTCCAGATTTCTGCCGCCGTTACACCAAGACGGAGGCGGGAAGTGTGACAAGTATGTGTCAATGCGAACCAGGGCGCGCATCCCGTGAAGGATGGCGCCCTGGCTGTTTGGTTTAGTCTTAGAGTGAGGAGCCGAAACCGATGGGCACGGTCACCGAACCGAATACGGAAACACCTGTCAGGCGCCAGTAGAGCAACTGGCCCGCACCATTGGCACCGTTATCGAAGATAACCTGCTTCTGATTGGTGATATTATCGACGTTCAACTTCACCTTGATCGGATCCTTGTTCGGATTGTCATGGTTGAAGGTGTAGCCAAGCGCCACGTTCACAACGTTGTACGGATCGTACCAGCCGCCAGGGGACTTACCACCCGCCGGGCTGTTCGCATAGTCGCCGGTGCCATTATTGCCGGAATATTCGCCGCCGGTCCACTGGTCGATGACCGAGGCATAAACGCCGTTCTGGTCATAAATAACGCCGAAATTGGCGGTGCCCTGCGGTGCCTGGGTGATGTGGATATTCGTCGAGGTCTGGAACGCCTGGTTGTAGGAGGCGTTGCCGAACAAGGACAGGCCGTTGCCAAAGCTGTAAGCTGCTTCAGCCTCGATGCCGCGATAGATCACGCCACCCTGGTTCACGGACACTTTCTGCGGCGTGGTGAAGCCGGCAACTGGCTCAGTAGCCGTTGAAATGAAGTTCTGGAAGTGGATCGTATAAATATCCCCACCCAGTGCCCAATGCTGATCCTGATAGGCAGCACCTGCCTGGAAGTTGATCGTGCTCTGCGGCGCGAAGGATTGCGAGTTCAGCGCCACCGTATAGAGCGTGTTCATGTTCGGCGCCAGGAAGCCCTCGGCGGCTTGCCCGTAAACGGAGAAGTTCGGGTTGAACGCGTATTTTACTTCAAAAGACGGCAGCAGCTTGTACCAGGAATGGTCGTAGCCGGTCAGCGTCTCCGTCTTCTGGTTCGCCTGCGCGTTCATCGTGCGGCGGAAATAATCCCATTTCAGGCCGCCCGTCAGGGTCAACCCATCAATCGGCTGCCAATCGATCTGGCCATAAGGCTGGAACGTATAGAGCTGGTTATGCTGCAAACGCTCGATAGACCCGAAATCGTTGGTCGGCGTGATCTTGCCGCCATTGCTGTCCGCCGGATCATAGTTGATGGCGTTTCCGTCCGTCAGATCGACATTCTGCACGAAACGGGTGTTCACCTGGTGGTCGAACCAGCCACCCACCTTGATATCGCCCCAGCCAAAATTCTTCTGCAAACGCTGGATGGTACCGACGGAACGCCAGTCGTTCAGGAAGGTCTGGCCAGGTATACCAGCAACGGTAGGACCACCGGGGGTCAGAACCGCCTCGTTCGGTACGCCGCCTGGCGCCTGGGTGTCGCCATAGGCGTCGGTCGTATCATCGGTGTTCAAATCGTGGTGATAATAGGCGAAGGTGTAAATCTTGCCGTCATAGAGGAAGCCGTCGCCGAGATTCGACTGCACGTCCGCATATTCCACATCGGTGGTGATATGGTCGTTGTTATAACGGTTATACCCCTGGGAGTTCGGGTCGGTATTGTAAGCGTAGTTCCAGCCATACAAATCCATCTGCTGGGACGTCGCGCCCAGAGGCGGGTTTTGATAGAGCTGGTTATAATCGGCAAGCAGCGTGACCGTGGTGTTTTCGGAAACCGGGATCACCACTTTGCCAAAGAAATTGCTGCGTTCCTGCCCGGCATTCGTAAGCGCGCCATCGCTCTTGATGTGTTCAGCGTTGAACACAGCGGTGGTGCCATTGGCCGAATTGATGGCACCGGAGTCAAGGCGGATGCTGCCATCGGACGTGTTGTAACTGCCATAGGAGGCACCGATGGTCGCAGTGGTCTTGGGCAGCGGGTTGATGGTACGCAGCGAAATGGTGCCACCAAAGGTCGCATCACCCACCGTTTCCGCCGTGCCGGGGCCGCGGTCGACGATGGTTTCACCGATTATGGAATTAGTGAAAAACGAGGTCGAGTGGTGGGTAAAGTCGTTGGAATCGCCGATGGGAATACCGTCAAAGGTGACGTTATACTGGCCGTCCTGCAAGCCGCGAATGGAAGGGCCGGTGGTTTCCATCAGGCCGGGGCCGTTGGGATTGATGTTGTTTGCCGAAGGCGTGAGGCGCACGATGTCAGCATAGCTCTGCGTGGGAACGAGCAGATTGTCCGCCGTGTGTTTCTTCACGACCGAGGTCGGCTGCGAGGAATTCAGTGGCGCCACGGACGGCGACTCATACGGCGCGGTGCCGGGCGTGTTGATAAGATTCGACGCGTTGTTCGTGCCTGTGGCAAGAACCGAACCCAGATCGAGGTTAACCGGCGCGTTGGCGGCGGTTTGCGCCAAAGCGGCTGGTGCAACCGCAAAGCTGGCGAGGCCGATATAAAGGCTGCGCATAGAACAAAAACCACGCAGGGCAGACTTCGCCCTGCTTCCCCAAAGACCAGCCATCGTAATTTAACCTTCCCGTTGATTTGTGTAGCGGCTACTACCAAAAAATAATTCGGGTAAGTTTTACTACTTCGTGATCTTTTTGTTTCAGATTTAAGACAGAACCCACACCCTTCGCGCCAAAACTCAGAGATACGGGCAGGTTTCAAGCCAAGGCGGCGCGCAATGCCGCAAGCCGTGTAAGGGTTTGCATGGTACGGCCTTGCTCCGCCACCGCCAGCCCCATCACCAACGCCTCTAATGCAACCAATGTTGCACCATGCAGGGCCACCCTTGATGTCCGGCCGCGCCGGGCTTTAATTATGGTGGTCGCGGCGCGCGCCAGCTTTGAATTGGGTGAGTCTGTAACAAGCACCACTGGCGCACCGGCGATTGCAGCTTCCGCTGCCACCAACAGCACCTCCTTATAAGGCTTGCCGTAGGAAAGGATAAGCAATTTGTCCCGCTCCGAAAGGTCCAGAAGCTCATCCGCCAGGCCAATGCCGCCACTGCCGATAACCTTGGCAGCCTGGCCATGGCGCACCATCATCAGCCTTACATACTCCGCCAGCGGTCTGGAGGGACCAGCCGCGTAAATAACAATCCGCGCGGCACCGTGGAGCACGGCAATGCCCTTGTGTATCTGCTCCCGTGCCTCGGGCGTCTGCATGTTGGTGAGCGATTCGCTATGCGTATCGATCACGATATCCGCCGCGTCGGAGCCTCTTCCATCCACCTCATCAAGGGTTTGGCGCATATGGTGCAGAGGCGCGGAGAAATTAATGTTTGTGGCAATGGATTGCCGGAGTTCCGCCAGCCCCTGAAAGCCAAGCGCCTGCACTGTGCGGATGACGGTCGCATCTGACGTGCCGATCAACCCCGCCAGTTCCGCGGCAGAATTAGCCAGAACCGCCACCTTATTACGGCTGATATAATGCGCGACCCGAAGCATGGCAGGCGGCATTTCTATTTCTTTCGCTTGCAACCGGGCCGCCAAGGGGTCTTCAAAAACCTCCTGAGCTGACTCTTCCTTGCGCCGCACTCGGCGGCCATTTTTTTCCTTGGCTGATTTTTTTATGGCCTTCATAAAACAGTCAATTCCGCAGCGGTTGCAGGGCAGCAGACCTTAGGTAGCAATTGCTACAAATGCATATCCTACTCTCTTTACCGAAAACAAGGGTCTCTGCGACGTTCTGAAACGCCGGAATTCGCCATCTTGTCTCAAAATCATGAAGAAATATATTATGGCAAACAATTGTGAGCCCCACATGCCCTCCATGATTTCCGTTTCAGCACTTCGCAAAACCTATAAATCCGGGCTGGTTGCCCTTGATGGTGTTGATCTTGAGATCGAGAAACAGGAGATTTTTGCTCTGCTCGGCCCCAATGGCGCTGGCAAAACAACTCTAATCAGCATCATTTGCGGCACGGTGGGTATGGAATCCGGAACCGTGCGAGTGGGGGGCCATGATATCACCCAGGATTACCGCGCGGCGCGCTCGATGATCGGGCTGGTGCCACAGGAAATCTCGCTCGACATTTTCGCCACGGTTTGGAACACGGTGAATTTCAGCCGCGGCCTGTTCGGGCGCCGGCCAGACCCTGCCTATGTTGAACGTCTGCTGCATGACCTCTCTTTGTGGGACAAGCGCGACCAGCGCGTTATCGAACTCTCCGGCGGCATGAAGCGCCGCGTGATGATCGCCAAGGCGCTCAGCCATGAGCCAAAAATCCTGTTTCTGGATGAGCCTACCGCGGGTGTGGACGTTAACCTCCGGCGCGATATGTGGGCGCTGGTCCGCAGCTTGCGGGATAAAGGCGTCACCATCATTCTCACGACCCACTATATCGAGGAAGCTGAGGAAATGTC
>JAGWIE010000352.1 GCA_028866445.1 Rhodospirillales bacterium
GTGGCCAAGGCCGTACTGCTGGGCGCGGTACCGCCTGTTATGCTGAAGAGCGAGGCCAACCCTGGGGGCGTGCCGATGGAAGTGTTCGATGGCATCCGCGCTGCTGTACGCCAGGACCGTTCGCAATTCTTCAAGGATCTGACGATACCTTTTTATAACGCCAATCGCGAGGGCGCGAGTGTGTCGCAGGGCGTGCGCGACGCCTTCTGGCTGGCGGGTATGCAGGGCGGCATCAAGGCGCTGCTCGATTGTATCAAGCAGTTTTCAGAAACCGATTTCACCGAGGATTTGAAAAAATTCAACGTGCCGACGCTGATCGCGCATGGGGATGACGACCAGATTGTGCCGATTGCGAATGCGGCGCTGCGTTCAGTTGAGTTTGTGAGGAACGCGGAGTTGAAAATTTATAAGGGCGGCAGCCATGGGCTTGCGCAGATTCAGGCGGATGAGTTCAACGCTGATCTCTTGGCCTTCATTCAGAAATGATGCTTCGGGAAGAGCTGGGGAGCCTCATGCCTCCTGCTCTTCCTCGTCCTCTTCCTCCAGGCCGAATTGCTGTGCCTCTTCGTCATATTCGAAAATTTCCGCGTAACGGCCCCAGGAAATAACCGTGCGCAACGTCTCCTCGGCATATTCGGGAGACATATGATCCTCCAACTGATCGCGGAAGCGCAACGCCGCGGCGCGATGGTTGGAGCGTTGGTCAATTACGTTGCGAATTTCCGTGATGAGCGGCACATGCGCGCGCACGGCATCCGCGAAGATGTTCTTGCGGTCTTCGGTTTCGGCTTCCGCAAAGCGGCGGCCGGTTTCGGTGATCAGAATATCGCCTTCTTCCAGCAGCGCGAAGCCTAACATGCTCAGCGTTTCACCCAGCGGAAGCAGCTCATCCACCTCAAATTGCAAGGCGGCGGCGAGAGCCGGAAGGTCAGCCCTGCCGTTATAGGGTTCGTTGCGCAAGGTCTCCAGCAGGCCGGCCATGAGGTTGGTGCCAACCGGGTGCAGCGCGTGGCCGAACGGATTTGGCGCTGTCGCGGCGGCATGAACTTCCGGTGCTTTGCGGCGGGTCATGATGCCGTAAATATCGTCCACCATTTCGCGGAAGGCGGGGTCGAACCGGTTGCGCGGGTGCGCGAAGGGCACTTTCAGCTCATGCGCCACCCGGCCGGGGTTGGAGGAAAACACCAGGATACGGTCGGCCATCAGCACCGCTTCCTCGATATTATGCGTCACGATCATGATGGATTTCACTGGCAATTTGCCGTCCATCCAGAGATCGATAAGGTCGGTACGCAGAGTTTCGGCGGTGAGCACATCAAGGGCAGAGAATGGCTCATCCATCAGCAGTAAATCCGGATGTACCACCAAGGCGCGGGCAAGACCAACGCGCTGGCGCATACCGCCCGATAGCTCCTTGGGGTAAGCGCCGTCATACCCGCCAAGGCCGATGAGGTCGATCGCCTCTTCCGAGCGTTCCTCGCGGTCGTCCTTGCCAACGCCCAGGGCTTCCAGCCCCAGCTCCACATTTTCCTGTACGGTGAGCCAGGGGAACAGGGCGAAGCTCTGGAACACCATGGCCACGCCGGGGGCGGGGCCTTTCAGCGGGTTGCCGCGCCAGTTTACCTCGCCGGAGGTGGGCTTCAGCAGCCCCGCGACGATGCGCAGCAGCGTGGATTTGCCCGAGCCCGAGCGGCCGAGCAGGGCGACGATTTCGCCCTCCTGCAACGTCAGATCCACATCGTCCAG
>JAGWIE010000044.1 GCA_028866445.1 Rhodospirillales bacterium
GTGGTGGATATCCGCGCCGTCGAGGTCACCCGCGAAGGTGGTGGACTGTTCCCCGTGGCCCACCGTGAGCAGATTCGCGCGCGCGGCCCTTCCGTACGGGCTGATCTTCCGGCTGGCGTTTGGCGGGATGGGAACGAGCCATTGCCGCCGCTGCCTTCGGCGAACTCCTCCTCGCCCTTCGCGGGCATTTACCGTTACGACGAGTATGACCGCGACTTTCTGCGCCAGCGCGCGGCAATTTTTGGCGAGCAGGTGGAGCGCCGGCGCAAAGGTGAGCTTTCGGAGGACGAATTTAAACCGCTGCGGTTGATGAACGGCGTTTACCTGCAATTGCACGCTTACATGCTGCGCATCGCCATCCCTTACGGTGTGCTGAGTGCCACGCAGTTGCGCCAGCTGGCCTATGTGGGGCGGCATTACGACCGTGGTTACGGCCATTTCACCACGCGCCAGAACATTCAGTTCAACTGGCTGCGGCTGGAAGATGTGCCCGCTGCCCTGGCCGCCTTGGCTGAGGCTGATATTCACGGCATCCAGACCAGCGGCAATTGCATCCGCAACACCACCACGGATGAGTTTGCCGGGGCGGCGGCGGATGAAATTGTTGACCCCCGCCTTTACGCCGAAATCATTCGCCAATGGTCCACGGACCATCCTGAATTCACGTATCTTCCCCGCAAGTTTAAAATCGCCATCGTCGGCGCCGGGCATGACCGGGCCGCCGTGCGCGTGCATGACATCGGCATCGAGGCTTACCGGAACGCAGCAGGCGCGCCGGTATTCCGCATTTTCGCGGGCGGCGGCCTGGGCCGCACGCCTTACGTGGCGGTGCAGTTGCGAGAGGACCTGCCGGTGCCGGAATTGCTGCGCTATTGCGAGGCGATTCTGCGCGTCTATAACGCCCTTGGCCGACGCGACAACATGTATAAGGCCCGCATCAAAATCCTCATCCGCGAGATGAAGCCCGAGGCTTTCATCAAAATGGTTGAGGATGAATATGCCAGCCTGCCCGAAGATTACTGCACACTCACCGATGAAATGGTGCAGGCGGTGGCAGCACGTTTCCCGGTGCCGGAGTTCCCCCGGCAAGACACAGGCGTGCTGAAATCAGCTTTGCTGGATGACCGCGCGCTTGCCCGCTGGGTGAAGCAGAACACCCACCCGCACAAGCAGCCCGGCTACATCTCCGCGGTTATTTCCTTAAAGCCGGTGGGCGGCATCGCGGGCGATGCGAGTGCCGACGAGATGGACGTGGTGGCGGACCTCGCGGATAAATACTCGCTGGGTGAAATCCGTGTGTCGCATGTGCAAAACCTGGTTTTGCCGCATGTGGCCAAGGATGATCTACCTGCCTTGTTCCGCGACCTCGTGAAAGCTGGCCTTGCCACGGATAATATCGGGCTGGTGACGGATATCATCGCCTGCCCGGGCATGGATTATTGCGCCTTGGCCACGGCGCGTTCCATTCCTTTGGCGCAGCGCATCGCCGAACGGCTGGAGCCGAAACAACACGAAATCGGCACGCTGCATGTGAACATCTCCGGCTGCATCAATGCCTGCGGGCATCACCATGTTGGCCATATCGGGTTGCTCGGCGTCGATAAAAACGGCGAGGAGGTCTATCAGATCACTCTGGGCGGTGCCGCGGATGAAAAAGCCGCCATCGGCAAGATCATCGGCCCGGCCGTGCCCACGGCAAAGGTGCCGGATGCGATAGAGGCGCTGATGGATGCTTATTTAAAGCTGCGCGAAACCGGCGAGCGTTTTATCGACACTTACCGGCGCCTGGGCGCTGAACCGTTCAAAGGGGCCATTTATGCCACTCATTAATTCGAACGCAGAAGAAATTTCCGCTGCCCCACCCAATGCGACGCTGGCACCGGGCGCCGGGCTGGACGAGGTTTTGCCGCATCTGGGTGAATTTGCGGTCATCGCGGTGGAATTTCCCAAATTCCGCGACGGGCGGGGCTTCACCACCGCCCGCACCTTGCGGGAACACCATGGCTATAAAGGTGATTTGCGCGCCACGGGCCATTTTCTGCCAGACCAGTTCGGCTTTTTAATCGCCTGCGGTTTCACCAGCTTTGAAACTCCGGCGGAACATAGCCCGGCACAATTTGCCGCCGCCTTGGCCAAGCCGCACCAGCCGGGTCAGCTTCTGCGCCGCTCCCTCACACGGGCGCGGGAGGGCGTGTAAAATTCCGGCCTTGCACCGGGGGCATATCAGCGCGACATAACGCAAAACGCCAGGAGATAGAAATGCCGGTCAGCTCCGTTCTGGATACCATTGGCAACACGCCACATATCCGTCTCTCCCGCCTGTTTCCTGATGCCAGTGTCTGGGTCAAATCTGAGCGCGGCAACCCTGGCGGCTCCATCAAAGACCGTATCGCGCTCGCGATGATCGAAGCGGCGGAGCGGGATGGGCTGCTGAAACCTGGCGGGCTGATCATTGAGCCGACTTCGGGTAATACCGGCGTAGGCCTCGCCCTCGTCGCGGCGGTGAGGGGCTATAAGCTCATCCTGGTGATGCCGGAAAGCATGTCGTTGGAACGCCGCCGGTTGATGCAAGCTTACGGTGCCAGCTTCGACCTCACGCCCAAAGAAAAGGGCATGAAAGGTGCCATTGCCCGCGCGATGGAATTGCAGGCGCAAAACCCTGGCGCGTTTATTCCACAGCAATTCGAGAATCCGGCGAATATCGAGGTGCATGCCCGCACCACCGCGCAGGAAATTCTGAAGGATTTCCCGGAAGGGCTGGATGTCATCATCTCAGGCGTCGGCACTGGCGGGCACATCACCGCCTGTGCGGAGGTGCTGAAGAAACATTGGCCTAACTTAAAAGTTTTTGCGGTGGAGCCCTCCGCCTCGCCGGTGCTCTCTGGTGGCTCGCCCTCGCCGCATCCCATTCAGGGCATTGGTGCTGGCTTTGTGCCGGATAATTTCCACCCCGCCGCGATTGACGGCATCATCACCGTGGAAGGCGACGCCGCCAAGGATTACGCCCGCCAATCCGCTGCGAAGGAAGGTTTGCTGGTTGGCATCTCCTCCGGTGCCACGTTGGCCGCGATCGCCAAGAAGCTGCCGGAGCTACCCGCCGGTTCGCGGATATTGGGTTTTAATTACGACACGGGCGAGCGTTACCTTTCCGTGCCGGATTTCCTGCCGGGCTAAGATACAGCCTCGCGGCGGTGCGTTACCGCCACATTCACCAGCGCCAGTACCATGCCGCCCAGAAAGATGAAGGTGGAGAGCACAAACACCTGTGGCGGCATACCAACCTTCACCGCGCCATAAACCCATAGCGGGAAGGTGAGCGTCTGCCCCGCGACAAAAGAGGTGATGATCAAGTCGTCGATTGAGAGCAGGAAGCACAGCATACAGGCGCCAATAATGCCTGGCAGAATCAGCGGGAAGGTCACGGTCCAGAACGCCACCCAGGGCGAGGCACCCAAATCCGCCGCGGCGCGGTCCAGCGCACGGTCCAGCCCGGAAACACGGGCACGGATCACCACCACCGCGAAAGCGAGGTTGAAGGCCACGTGCGCGATGAAAATCGTCAGTAGCCCGCGCGGCAGGTTCAACGCCAGAAACAGCGAGAGCAGCGAGGCGCCAACCACCACTGCGGGTGCGGCAATATCCGCGAAGATAACCAGGTCAGTCGCAGATTTGCCCCAAAACCTGTAACGCGCCAGCGCCAGCGCCAGCGGCGTGCCGATAATGGATGAAATAACCGCGCTGCCCACCGCCACTTCCAGCGAATGAATGAGCGCGCCGGTTAGATCCTGAATCCCGAACGCGTCGCGATAATTGGCAAAGGTGAAATGCAGCCAGTTGAGCGCGATGCGCCCGGCAGGGGCATAGTTGAAGCTGAACACCACCATCACGCCAATGGGCAGCATGGTGTAGAGGATCATGGCCCAGGTGAAGCAGGCCAAAATCCGCTCACCTAGGCGGCTGGGCTTATGCGCGGAGGGCATGGGCGATACCGTGGTGCTCATGCCGCATACTCCTGGATAGCTTCCGTGCCGAACGCTTTTGAGTAAAGCAGAATGGCAATCATCAGCATCAGCATCAATATGGAAGAAAGTGCCGCGGCCATCGGGTAATCCTGGTTCTCAAAGAATGAATCCTGGATGATATTGCCGATCATGTAAGTGCCTGGCCCGCCCAGCAGTGCTGCGTTCACAAAGTCACCGACATTGGTGACAAACACGAGCAGAAAGCCGGCGAAAACGCCTGGTGCCGAGAGCGGCAGAATGATCTTCATGAAGGCGGTGGCAGGGGAGGCGTAAAGATCGTTCGCGGCGCGCACCAGTCGCCGGTCGATCTTTTCCAACACCACGTAGAGCGGCAGCACGTAATAAGCGAAGGAATTATAAACCAGCCCGCCGATCACCGCCCATTGCGTTGAGAGCAGATGAAAATTCTGCGGTAACAGCCCAATCGCTTTCAGCGGGCCAAGTACGAAGCCTTGGTCGGAGAGAATAAACTCCCATGCCAGCACGCGAATAACGAAAGAAACAAAGAACGGCAGCATAATGAGAAATAAATAGGTGCTTTTATGTCGGCCGCCGTAAAACGCGATCCAGTACGCCACCGGGTAAGCAACCGCCAGCGTAATTACGGTTGATGCGGTTCCGTACCAGAAAGACCGCGCGAAAGCATCTTCGTAACTCGTAAATCCCGTCACGAACTCCTGGAAGTTGTCGGATATGGTGTAGCCGGAAAGCGGGTCGCCCACCGCCAGCGCCATCCCCAGCATTGAAGCAAGCGGGATAATAAAGAACACGATGAGATAAACCCAGCTCGGCAGGCTGAGCAGATAAGGAGCCAGTTTTCCGCGCAGCCGCCGCATTGGTTTATCTCCGCCTTAGCCTTGAACGACCGGATTGAAGGTATTCAGCCATTTCTGATACTCGGCATAGTTCTTGAAGGCATAGAATTCATGCACCCTGGCAAGCTCGGAGGCGGGCGGGAACACCAACGGCGAATTCGCCACCGCGGGATCCTTGATGACGTTCAGGATATAATCCTGTGCAGCCGGAACCGGGCAGATATAGTTCACATAGTCCTCAACCAGCCCCGCCACTTCCGGCGTGTAATAATAGTTCATCCAGTCCAGCGCGGAGAGCGGGTTTGATGCGCCGACGGGGATGCACATATTATCGTGCCAGATCGTAGCGCCCTCTTTAGGGACCACGAATTTCAGGTCGGTATAGCCCTTGCCATTGGCCTGATAGATATCGCCAGACCATGCCATGGTGATCCAGATATCACCGTTTTCCAGCGCGTTGATATAGCTCTGGTCGTAATATTGCCGCACCAGCCCTTTGGCTTTCTGGTCCTGCAAAGCGGCGGCGGCTTTTTGCCAATCATCCGGGGTGGAGGTGGTGGGGTTGATCCCCAGCTTATACAGGCCAAAAGCGCCGATCTCGTTTACATCTGAGAACATGCCGATATGCCCGGCGAAAGCGGGGTCCCAGAGATCGTCAATGCTGGTGATCTCACGCTTGGTCAGCTTCGGGTTGTACCCAATGCCCGTCAGGCCAGACTGCCAAACCATGCTATGCTTGTTGCCAGGATCATAAGGCGGGTTCTTCACGCTGGGGCCGGCATATTTGTCGAAATTCGGCACCTTCTCGCGCCAAAGCGGCACCAGCCAATTCTGCATCAGCATTTCGGTGAGGTACCAGCCATCGGTCATCACGATCATGTCGTATCCGGTTGGCGAGCCGGATTTCAGCACCGGTGCAACCTTTGCGTAGAAGGAGGGATCATCCTGGATCACTTCGTCATAGGTCACCTTGATGCCGGTTTGTTTGCTAAAAGCATTAAGGGTTGGGTGAGTCTTCCCGTCGGATGAAACGTCGATATAAAGCGGCCAGTTGGCGAATACGAACTCCTTGGTCGGCACCTGTTTGGCCCACCAGGCTTTCCAGTCGGTCACTGTTTCCGCCCGGGCGATCTGCGGCGCGAGGGCAGCCATCAGTGCGGCACCGGAGCCGCGTAGAAAGTTTTGCCGGGTCAGGCGCGGTTGCGTCAGCCCACGGTAGAATGCCTGGGTATTGTCCCGGCCGTTCTGGTCGTCTTGGCTCATCTTACTCTCCTTCTGCGGGTTGGATCTGACTGGCGGCAACGGCGAATGTGTGGGCCGGGTTCCAGGCCAGGCGCACGGTCTCGCCAGGGGCAAGCTCTCCCGCGCGGCCTGAATTCTGGGCATAAACGCTAAGCGGCCGCCCTGTTTTGCTTTCCATCATGTATTGGCGGCTCACTCCAAGATAGACTGAAACCCCCGCCACGGCTTCAATCACGTTCCAGCCTGGCTCCTCGCTTTCGCCAGCGGCCAGAACCAGGAATTTTTCCGGCCGCACACCTATCTTCACATCGGCGCTGTTGCTGGCGGCCAGGGCGATTGCGGGCAGCTTCACCACCGCGCCATCCTCCAGCTTCACCACCATAGTCTCGCCGCCGCGGTCCACCACCTGGCCGGGAATAAGGTTGGAGGCACCAAGAAAAGAGGCCACAAACTCCGTGCACGGATGGTCATAGACCTCTGCCGGAGTGCCCACCTGCTCGATCCTGCCCTTGGACATCACGGCAAGCCGGTCGCTCATCGCCATCGCCTCTTCCTGGTCGTGGGTCACAAACAAAAAGGTGATGCCGATTTCGCTTTGAATCCGCTTCAGCTCAATCTGCATCTGCTTGCGCAGCTTCAAATCCAAAGCGCCCAGCGGTTCGTCGAGCAAAAGCAATTTAGGTTTGTTCACCAAGGCGCGTGCCAGCGCCACGCGCTGTGCCTGCCCGCCGGAAAGCTGGCCGGGCTTGCGTTTGATGAAGCTGGTCAGATCAACCAGCGCCAGCATGTCCCGCACGCGTGTTTCAATCTCAGCTTTCGGCAACCCTTTGCGCCGCAACCCAAAGGCGACATTTTCAAAGATATCGAGATGCGGAAACAATGCGTAGGACTGGAACACCGTGTTCACATCCCGCTTATAGGATGGCTGGCGGCTCACATCTTCACCACCCAGATAAATCGCTCCGACGCTGGGTGATTCAAAACCACCGATCATTGAAAGTGTGGTGGACTTACCGCAACCCGAGGGGCCGAGCAGCGAGAAAAACTCCCCGCCTTTAACGGTGAGCGAAATATCGTCCACCGCCGTCCAGCCTCCGAATTGCTTGGTTACATTTTCCAGCCTTACGTCGTGGCGGTTGGAAGGTGCGGCATTCATGCGAAGGCTCCAGCTTTCATGGGGGCAGGCGTGGAAGCACCCCGCGGCTGGGCCTGCGGAGTGGGGTTTGCTGTTGATGTCATCAATGTTCGGCCGATTAGATGAAAAATGTGGCAGGCGCGGGTACAGCCTGCCGGTGCCATTTCAGCCAGCAAACGCCAAACCCCTGTGTTGTAGTTTCCTGCTCGGCTTCAAACCGAAATCCTCTCCGGTTGCAATTATAGTATAATAGCCATCTCACGGAACTGTAATTGACTTTTGAGCACATCTCGGTCGCCTCCGCCATCCTTTTTGATGGGGATTATTTGTGAGCGATGCGCGGAGAATGCTGTGTATCTGGGTCATGCCCAGGTGGTCTTGCAGGTTTCGTGCCGAAATTGGGCAGAGCGTGCGCCCTTTCCGCCGCTAATATTTTCTTAAACACTTAATGCCAATTTGAAGCGGGTTTTCATCTGTAGCGCGGGAGGGCAATCAAGGTGGATGGGTTCTATTTGCCTGGGTTGCTGCTTTGGGCAAGCCAATTCAGCCTGGCTCTGGTGGTGCTGGCCTTGCTGCTTTGCGTCACCGGCTCTTATACGGTGATGATCGTGTTGCGCCGCGCCGCGGTGCTGCATGGCACGCGCCGTTTATCGTGGTTGCTGGCGCTGTGCGTGTGCTTTGGGGCGGATGTTTGGGCCACGCATTTCATCGCCATGCTCGCCTTTAATCCTGGCGTGCCTATTTACTACAATGCGGTGCGTACCGCGGTTTCAATTCTGGCGGCGGTGCTGGGAGCGTTGCCGGCCTTCGCGCTGCTGCTGTGGCGCCCCATGGCGCGGTTTGCCTGGGGATGGGCTGGCTTGCTGCTGGGCGGTTCCATCGCGGCGATGCATTTCATCGGTATGTCGGCGATGGATCTGTGCGGTAGCTTCAGCTACAGCCCGGCAGCCGTGGGGGCGGCCGTTGTTTACGGCATTGTGGCAGCCGCTTTCTCCATGCGTTCCATGCGTCAGAATGGTACGATGGGCATTCTGCATGGCAGCCTGTTGCTTGCCGCCGCCATTTGCGGGCTGCATTTCATCGCCATGGCGGGGCTCAGAATTTCGCCCGGAACAGTCTGGTCTACCACGCTTTTTGTCACCGGCGCTGACAAAGCCGATCTTGCGGCCGCCATCGCCGCTGTCAGTCTGCTGCTGCTGATAGCCTCTCTCATCAGCGCCACTACGGATTCCAAATTGGTGGAGCGCCAGCTTGAGGCGCGGCGTCTCTGGCATCTTTCCCGGCACGACGATTTAACCGGGCTGCTCAATCGTCGTGGCTTACGCGAACGTCTTACTAAAATGAGTGCGGGGCGGCTGGCGCTTATCAGCATCGGCTTGGCGCGGTTGAAGCCGGTGGATGATTTATTTGGCCGCGAAGTGGTGGATAAGCTTTTCCGCCAGGCGGCGGAACGGCTCACGGTCAACCTAAGGCCGGGAGACATTCTCGCCATGCCGGCGGGGGAAGAGTTCGTAGTTCTGCGCAAGCAAGGTGCCACGGATGAAGACCCGCTGGCATTCGCGCAACATTTAATCGGCTGCCTTTCCCAGCCATTCAAGATCGACGGGGTGACCGTGCAAATCGGTGCCTGCGCGGGCTTGGTATGCAGTGAAGGTAGCGGGGAGGGCGCTGAATCTCTGCTGAGCGCGGCCGACATTGCCCTGCGTGAGGCCAAGGCCGCCGGTGCCGGGCAGGCGCGGCATTTCACCATGGAAATGAGCGCCAAGCTGCTGCGCCGCCACCA
>JAGWIE010000045.1 GCA_028866445.1 Rhodospirillales bacterium
AAACCGCGTTCGCGGAAGTTTTTTTCATCCGCATTGATGCGGATAAGCCCCTGCCAGGCCTCGGCCTCAAAGCCTGGGCTCTCAAAACTCTGCGTCACGTCGATCAGCCGCGCCAAGTTTTCCACCCGCTCCAGGTAACGCGCCATCCAGAACAGGCCTTCGGCATCGCGGGCCAGCAGGCCGGGGTCTCGCATCATGCTGGCTCTCCTTCGCCAAAATCCCTGGCCAGCACCCATGTGTCCTTCGAGCCGCCACCCTGGGAAGAATTCACGATCAGCGAACCGCGCTTCATCGCCACACGCGAAAGCCCGCCGGGCAAAACCCAGCTTTCCTTGCCGGTAATGATAAACGGCCGCAGGTCTAAATGGCGCGGGCCAACGCCCTCTTCCACCAGGGTCGGGCCAACGGAAAGCCCGATCATCGGCTGGCTGATCCAGTTTTCCGGGTTCGCCAGAATGGTCTCGCGCACAATCTCCAGCTCCTCCTTCGAGGCGCGAGGCCCGATGGTGATGCCATAGCCGCCGCTCTCGCCCACTGGTTTGGTCACCAACTTGTCGAGATGATCCAGCGTATATTTCAGCCCTTCCGCCTCACGGCAGATATGGGTTTCGACATTCTGGATCAGCGGCTCCTCGCCCAGATAGTATTTAATGATGCGCGGCATATAGGCGTACACCGCCTTGTCGTCCGCCACACCTGTGCCCACCGCATTGGCAATGGCGACATTCCCTTGCTTCCAGGCGCGAATGAGCCCCGGCACACCCAGCATGGAATCTGGCCGGAACACTTCCGGGTCTAAAAAATCGTCGTTCAGGCGGCGATAAATCGTGTGCACCGGCCGCAGACCGGCGGTTGTGCGCATGTAAACGCGGTCATTTTCCACCACCAGGTCCGCGCCCACCACCAGCGGCACGCCCATTTCGCGCGCCAGGAACACATGCTCAAAATAGGCGGAATTATATATGCCCGGCGAAAGCAGCACCACCTGCGGATCATCCAGCCCGCCAGGGGCCACCTCGGCCATGGCGGCGCGCAGGCGGCGGCCATAATCATCAACCGGCCGCAGCTTGATGCCAGCCATAAGGTCCGGGAAGGTCCGCAGCATCAGATGCCGGTTCTCGATCACGTAGGAAACACCCGAGGGCGTGCGGGCATTATCCTCCAGCACCCTGAACGCACCAAACTCATCGCGGATAATGTCAATGCCGCAAACATGCACATAAGTGCCGTGGGGCACCGGGAAATCCTTCATCTCCGGGCGGTAATTGGCGTTGCCATAAACCAGGTCCGCGGGAATAATCCCGTCCTTCACCACCTGGCCTTTGCCATAGATATCGCCCAGAAAAAGGTTCAGCGCCTTCACGCGCTGAATGCAGGCGCGCTCCATCAAATCCCATTCACGGGCTGTTAAGATGCGGGGGATACAATCAAACGGCAGAATACGGTCTATTGCCGTGGCGTCGGAATACACCGTGAACGTCACACCGAGGTCGATGAGGTCGGTTTCCGCCGCCGAGGCGCGGGCGCGCAGGGCTTCCAGGCCAATGCCCTGCAAGCGTTCCACTAATTGTTGCGGCACCGAGCCCGCCCCCTGGCGCGGGGTTGTCAGCTCACAAAAAAAACGGCCGGGGTCATATTCGGAACCAAACTGGTGGAATACCTCGCTCAAACCACAGCCTCCGGCGCAGACGCGAAACAAAAGGGGGATACAAACATGACGTAGGATAAATCTGCCGTCAAAACGTCAATCTCCGCAAGATGTTCTGATAAAGCACCGCAATCCATGCGGTTTTTAATGCAAACACTGGGCCACAAACCGTTCTGGGCCGAGGCGTGCCATCGCCGCATACAAGAAATGTGACCTTATTCTTACCAACTGGTAGGCACTTTCAAGCCACTCTGATACGTCTTTGAAAATGCTGCTCATGACCCCCTGCGATGAAACCCTTGACCGCCAGGGCCGGATGCACCGCTCCTGGGCACCGGTTATGGGCGCTGTTCGTGAGATCGGGAATGCGGAGCTGGCCCGCCGCGCCGCGGCGCTGAACCGGCAGATGGGCCTTGCAGCGCCGCTTGGCGCGCCAGCCGCAAGAATTTACGACCCCCTCCCCGCACTACTTACCGCCGCCGATTTCTCAATGCTGGAAGACGGTATAAAGCAGCGCGCCAGCCTGCTTTCTCTTGTCCTGGAGGATATATATGGCTGGCAAAACCTTATGCGGTCTGGCCAATTACCCCCCGCTTTGGTGTTTGCAGCACCGCATTTTCTCCGCCCGCTACACACGGGCGGGCCGCTCGCCACGCCGCGCCTTGGGCTTTACGCGGCGGATGTAATCCGCGCGCCAGATGGGCGATTTGTACTGCTCAACGACCATACCGGCGTGGTGCCGGGGCTGGGGGATGCACTTTCCCTGCGCCGCCTGGCCACCGGCACATTGCCAGAGCTTTTCCGCGCCAGCGCCTTGCGCTCCATCCGCCCGGCGCGGGAAATGCTGGTGGACCATCTCCAGCGTGAGGCGGAAGGCGGGCTCGTCGCGGTGCTCTCCGGCGGCCTTGCTCAAAGTCGTGAAAATGAGGATGGGTTCGACGACGCCTTGCTGGCCCGGGCCCTTGGCGTGATGCTGATTGAACCAGGCGACCTTGCCGCCCGCAACGGCGCTTTGCACATGAAAACCCTGAGCGGCTTGCTGCATGTGGCAAAACTGGTCCGTGGCGTTTCCGGGCTGGATTTAGACCCGCTGGAGCAAGGCGGCAGGCCAGGGGCGGGCATTCCAGGGGCATTCGGTGCCATCCGCGCCGGGGTGCTCTCCATTCTCAACGCGCCGGGCAGCAAGCTGCTCGAATCCGCGGCGCTGCGCCCTTACATCCAACAACTGTTCACGCCTTTGCTGGGCGAGCCCGAGAAGCTGCCGCTGGCGGATGCGGGTGGCGAGCACCTCGCCTCGCTGGCCCCGTTTCTTGGGCCGGAGCAGGAAACAATCAAAGCACCTCTCTGTTTACGCCTGTTCGCCTGGCATGATGGCGCTGAGTGGCAGGTGCTACCCGGCGGGCTTGGCCTGCCTATGCCCGCCGGGGGAGCGCCCACTCGCCTTGGCATTAAGGATCTTTGGGTGCTGGACAGTGAAGAACCCAGCATGATCGCCGGCGCACCCCCCGCCGAACCGCCGGAACATGTAAAGTTTCTGGGCGCGGCCCATCTGCCTTCACGGCTGGCGGATAATCTGTTCTGGCTGGGCCGTTCAGTCGAACGGCTGGAAGCCGCGGCACGGCTGCTGATACTGGCTTTGCCCCGGCTTGAATCCGGGACCTCCTTGCCGCGCGACATGGCCGAGCGTACCCTCATTTCCCGCTGCCTGGGCCAGGCCGGGCTACTGCCACCGGATGTCGCGGGCTTCGCGATTTCGGGGCGGCTGCTCCGGCAAACCCTAGCGCAGCGGCGGCCGGTCGATAAGCTGTTGCAAGAAGTGGCGCGCCTCGTGGATGCCTCTTCGGAACGGCTTTCTCCCTCCATGCTCGCCACTGTGCGCTTCGCCCTGCAACAGGCCCGCGAGGCATTGCCAAACGAGGACGCGGCGTTACCGGCCATGCTAAGCTTTGCCGCCACCTTCGCGGGAATCGCGGCGGAGAACATGTCCCGCGATGGCGGTTGGCTGTTTCTGGAAATGGGGCGGCGGCTGGAACGTGGCGAAACCCTCGCGGAAACACTCGCCATTTTGCTGAACGGCCCGGTGGGGCGGCTGGAGCCGGGCATGGCGCTGGGAATCGAGATCGCCGATTCGGTACTCAGCTATGAACTTCGCCATGCGGGTATTCTGGCCCCCGGCCCAGTGCTGGCCATGTTGCTGGCGGAACTTTCCAACCCCCGCGCGCTCGCCTTTCAATGTAACGCGCTGCGCGCCTGCCTGGAGCGGTTGGGGGCCGATGATGATTCCGAAACCGCAAAGCAATTGCAGCAGGAAATAACAAACCTTGCTGGTGATACTGTTGCTTTGAACACAACTCTCAGCGGTGCTGCGGCAAAGCTGCGGCAACTTTCAGACCGCGTGCAACGCCGCTTCTTCACTCTGTTGCCGGAAGCGCACACGTTGGAAGAAGGCGAGATCTTGGAAGCGGCGCAATAATCCGTCAAGCTGCATTGCAACATGACCCTTTACCGTTTGCACCACAGCACGACTTATGACTATGCCGAGCCGGTGGTGCTCGGCACCCATTTTATGCACCTGCTGCCGCGTGAGCGGCCTGGGCAATGGGTGCGCGAGGCGCAGCTTGATATTTTCCCGGCACCGGATTGCCGACGCGACGAGATCGACCATTTCGGAAATTGCGCCACTACGGTTTCGCTGGCCGGGGCGCATAAGCAATTCGGTGTAAACCTGAGCGCCACAGCGGAAGTGAGTCTGCCACCCCCTCCCCCCGCGCCGGAAACACCAAGGTGGGAGGCCATTGCGGCCTGGGGGCAGCAACAGCTTGAGGTGGCGGAATTTTGCCTGCCGAGCAAACTCGCCATGCCGGCCGGGGAGATAGCCGATTACGCGGCGGTGAGTTTTCTGCCAGGCCGCCGGATTTTGGAGGGATTGCTGGAGCTCAACCAGCGCATCTTCAATGAGATGTCCTACAAGCCCGGTGTGAGCAACAACGCAACCACGGCCATGCAAATTTTATATACACGCGCCGGGGTTTGTCAGGATTATGCGCATTTCATGCTGGCCTGTTTGCGCGCACTCGGCCTGCCCGGGCGGTATGTGTCGGGTTATTTGTGCACCTCTCCACCGCCTGGGCAAACCAAGCGGCGCGGCGCGGACCAGAGCCATGCCTGGGTGGGTGCCTGGGCGGGTCCCGAAACCGGCTGGGTAGATTTCGACCCCACGAATAATTTGCTGGTGTGCGACGAACACGTCACCCTCGCCTGGGGTCGTGATTTTTCAGATGTTTCGCCCCTGCGCGGCGTTATCCTCGGCGGCGGCCGCCACACGCTGAATGTGGGCGTGGATCTGGAACCAGTGCTAACCTAAAATGCTCGCCAATTCCGCTGAGCACGCGCGAACACATAGCCCGCGAAGCCCAGCACGAGCAGGATTGGGATCATGATAAATGCGGTCCATAGCAGGGCCGCGCCCACGCATAGCGCCATGCCAAACACTGCCAATCGCAAAAGGATTTGCGTGAGGGAAGGTTTATGCTGCTCAACGAAGTGCCCATCGGGCGTCATGTCGAGTACGGGGCCATTTTCTGTTGCCATTTGTTGAATGTAGGGCAGAGCGCGGGGCTGTTCAATCATAAACCGCATTCGCACATGGCAGCCGCATTGGCTTGTGCTTAAATATCCACCATGCAGGAAGATGATCTGTTCGGCCCGGCCGAGCCGCAGCCCGATACCCGGAATGCCGGAGCAAGGCCGCTCGCGGAAATATTACGGCCCAAAATCCTGGCCGAGGTGGTGGGCCAAGAGCATCTGCTGGGGCCTGAGGGCAGCCTGACGGGCATGCTCAAACGCGGCTCTCTCGCCAGCATCATCCTGTGGGGCCCGCCGGGTGTTGGCAAAACCACCATCGCCCGATTGCTAGCGGATGCGGCAGGCCTGCAATTTAAGCAAATCTCAGCGGTGTTCTCCGGTGTGGCGGATTTAAAAAAAGTGTTCGAGGACGCCACCCGCCTGCACCGCGCTAGCAAAGCCACGTTGCTGTTCGTGGATGAAATCCACCGTTTCAACCGCGCCCAGCAGGATGCGTTTTTACCGGTGGTGGAGGCGGGCACCATAACGCTTATCGGCGCCACCACGGAAAACCCGAGCTTCGCGCTGAACGGGGCCTTGCTCTCCCGCGCCCAGGTTTTCGTGCTGCGGCGTTTGGGAGATGACGCAATGGAGCAGCTCCTTACCCGCGCGGAGACGGCAACCGATGAAAAACTACCGTTAACCAGTGGCGCGCGCGCCAGCCTGCGCGCCATGGCCGACGGCGATGGCCGCGCCCTCCTCAACATGGCTGAACAGCTCTTCGCCCTGCCGCCTGAACCAGCGCTTAACGAAACAGCCCTGGGCCAGATCCTCTCCCGCCGCGCCGCGTTATACGACCGGGACCGCGAGGAGCACTACAACCTCATCTCCGCCCTGCATAAATCCATGCGCGGCTCAGATGCGGATGCCGCCTTATACTGGCTCGCCCGCATGTTCGCGGGTGGGGAAGACCCCCGCTACATCGCCCGGCGGATCACGCGCTTTGCCTCGGAGGATATTGGCCTGGCAGACCCCCAGGCTCTACCCCAAACCCTGGCGGCATGGGAGGCTTATGAGCGCCTGGGCTCGCCGGAAGGGGAGGTCTGCATTGCCCAGGCCGTGGTGTATCTCGCTACCGCCCCGAAATCCAACGCCGTGTACAAGGCCATCGGCGCGGCCAACCGCGCCGCGAAGGAGACCGGCAGCCTGATGCCGCCCATGAATATCCTCAATGCCCCTACCAAGCTGATGAAAAATCTCGGTTACGGCGAGAACTATCAGTACGACCACGATACCGAGGAGGGGTTCTCCGGCGACAACTATTTCCCCGAAGGTATGGGGCGGCCGGATTTCTACCGCCCAGTTGAACGCGGTTTCGAGCGGGAAATCGTCAAGCGCCTCGCTTATTGGGCAAAATTGCGCGAAGAGAAGCAATGACCGAATACCAAGTGACCGAAGCCGGGGCCGAGATGCGGCTGGACCGTTATCTGCGCCGCGAAGTGCCCGGCCTCACCCAGGGCGTTTTGCAAAAATTGCTGCGCACCGGCAAAATCCGCCTAAACGGCAGCCGCGCCGAGGCCAATGCCCGCCTTAATCTGGGCGACATGCTGAATGTACCCGAAATCGCCCCGCCGGCTGAAATGCCTAAGCAGCGCCACGTGGTGAAGATGGACGAGACGCGCACCAAAGAGCTGGAGCGCATGGTGCTCTATAGCGATGCTTCGGTGATCATTCTCAACAAGCCCGCCGGGCTGCCAGTGCAGGGCGGTTCCGGCATCGCCGTGCATGTGGATGGCATGTTGGATGCACTTCGGGGCGAGCACCCCGAGCGCCCGAAACTGGTCCACCGGCTGGACCGCGATACCTCCGGCCTGCTGGTCATCGCCCGCTCCAGCCGGGTGGCTAGCAAACTCTCCGCCGCTTTCCGGGGCCGCGATGTTGAAAAAACCTATTGGGCGCTGCTGGCCGGGCTACCGGATGCGCTGGAAGGCCGGATCGACCTGCCGCTGAAGCGCCTGGACCTTGGTTCAACCTCCCGGGCTGAACCCTCCAACCGCAAAGATAAAGAGGCGCAGAGTGCCGTCACCGATTACCGAGTTTTAGACAAAGCCGGGCGCAAATTCTGCCTGGCGGAGCTGCGACCGCAAACCGGACGTATGCACCAGCTCCGCGCACATTGCCTGGCGCTGGGCACGCCCATTCTGGGCGATGAAGTGTATGGCGGTGTTTATTCCGAGCATTTCGCCCAGCAATTGCACCTGCACGCGCGGCGCCTCAGCTTCCCCCACCCTGAAGGCGGCAGCCTGACCGTGGAAGCGCCGCTGCCAAAACATATGCTGGACGGGCTGAATTATCTGGGCTTCCCGGCACCGGAGGCCGCGAAACCCCCGCGCAACGGGCGATGACAACGCTTACATCTGGCTGGCCCAACGCAACGCGTCCACCTGCATCCGGTTGAACGCGGTCGTATCGCAGATGTTTAGCGTTTCAAGCGCTACCTGAACCGCTGCCATGCCTTCTGGCCTGTCCGCTTGCTCGGCGGCTTCCACCAAGGCCAGGAATTCACCTAATCTGCCCTCCCGGCGCAACAACGCAGCGGCCATAACTTCGTCCAGCCCCAGAATTTTTATAATATCTTCCATCTGGACTCCAAACAATGCCGCCGAAAGGCTGAACATACCCAGCATAAACCCATAAGGCTTCAAAGCACGTTGCTGGCTGTGTTCAAGCAATTCTTCAATCAAGCGGCCGCGCATAATCGCCGTTTGCGCCAGCGGATCGGCACCACGGGTTTCAGAATCCTCGCGCATGAAAATCATGATCTGCACTAGGCGGCTGAGCTGCAAACGCCCCAGCAATAGAATGGCCTGCCGTGGTGTTTTAAGTTTCTCCAACTTGAAATAAGATGAAGAATTCGCAAGCCGCATCATCCGAACCATGAATTCCGGGGCTTTTTTAATCTCATCCTCAATCTGCTCAATCTCGGCATCGGAGATGACCAGTTTCAGCAGTTTCAGCAATTGCATGGCGGAAGGCGAGATGCTGCGCCCCTGCACCATTTTTGGCCGCGCGAAATAATAGCCTTGAAACATCGTAAATCCAGCCGCTCGCAAGGCTTCATATTGATCCAGGGAATCTATTTTTTCTGCCAGCAATATTTTGTTCTGTGCGCGCACGCGCTGCGCAATGACATCCAGATTGGCCATGTTCACGCCAAGCATATCCACTTTCACAATATCCACCACTGGCAGAATTTTGTGCAGCGCCTCATCATCTTCCATCACGTCGTCAATCGCAAAGCGGAAACCCTTTTCGCGTAAGGCAATGCAGCGGTTAATCACCACCTCGGTTCGCGGCACTGTTTCCAATAGTTCCAGAACCACTTTATCCGCCGGCAGAATTTCCAACAGGTCGCTTAAGAGTAAATTCTCAGAAATATTGATGAAAGCGGGCTTGCCGTTCAGCGCAGTGTCCACACCAAGGTCAAGAAACGCGTGTTGAATCACCGCTATGCTGGCGGACATATCATCGGCAATAACCGCGCGATTTTCAGCACTATTACGAAACAGAAGTTCATACGCAATAAGTGTCTGGTGTTCATCTTGAATCGGCTGCCGCGCCAGAAAATAATTCTGCCCCTTCACGGCACATCTCGTTTTTGGTGACAAAATGAGCGCATGATAGCCATCTCACCCAGCCCAATTTTGCGGCGTGTTAGAAAAATGTTGTGCATT
>JAGWIE010000353.1 GCA_028866445.1 Rhodospirillales bacterium
ACGCGGGAGATTTTATTTGCCCCCAGCCCCTCGCGCAGGGCTTTTATAACCGGAATCCCCCCCGCCACCGCCGCTTCGTAAGCGATGGTGATGTTATTGGCCTCTGCTGCCTTGGCCAGCGCCGCGCCATGCACCGCAAGCAGCGCCTTATTGGCGGTCACGAAATGCTTGCCCGCCGCAATCGCCGCCTCCGCCAGCGCCTTGGCCTTGCCATCCGCCCCGCCGATCAGCTCCACCACCACGTCCACATCAGGGTCATGCGCCAGCGCACCGGCATCATCATGCCAGTTCAGCCCGTCCAGCTTCACGCCACGGTCCCGGCCACGTTCGCGGGCTGAAACTGCCGTCACCATAATCGGCCGCCCGGCCCTGGCCGCGATCAGCTCTTTTTGCGCGGCCAAAAGCTTCACCACACCGGCTCCCACGGTGCCCAACCCGGCAATGCCTATTTTAAGCGGTTTCACGGTTTGCTCTCCGCCAGAATATCAACCGGCGCGCCATTATCAGTTGCCAGGAACTGCTTGATGTTACGCACAGCCTGGCGCAGGCGCTGGGCATTTTCCACCACCGCGATGCGCACATGGGTATCGCCATATTCACCAAAGCCGATGCCCGGTGCCACCGCCACCTTGGCCTTGGCCATCAGCAGCTTGGAGAATTCCACGCTGCCCAGATGCGCATAGCGCGGCGGAATCGGCGCCCAGGCAAACATGGAACCCTCGGGGCTCGGCACATCCCACCCGGCCCCGTGCAGGCCCTTAATGAGAATATCCCGCCGCTCCTTATACAAAGCCCGCATCTCTTCCACACAATCCTGCGGGCCGTTCAACGCCGCCGTCGCCGCCACCTGAATCGGCGTGAAAGCACCATAATCCAGATAAGACTTCATGCGCGTCAGCGCCGTGATAAGGCGCTGATTGCCCACGCCAAACCCCATGCGCCAGCCCGGCATCGAATAGGTTTTGGACATCGAGGTGAACTCGATGGTGATGTCCTTCGCCCCGTCCACCTGCAAAACCGAAGGTGGCGGGTTTCCGTCGAAATAAATCTCCGAATACGCGAGGTCCGAAATGATGAAAATCTCGTGCTGCTTCGCGAGTTTCACGAGGTCTTTGTAAAACTCCAGCGTCGCCATGTAGGCGGTGGGGTTAGACGGGAAATTCACAATCACCGCGGTCGGCTTCGGCACGGAATGGCGCACCGCGCGGTCGATCGCCGCCAGCATCTCATCATCCGGCGTGGCGGGAATGGAGCGCACAGATGCCCCCGCGATGATGAACCCGAACTGATGGATGGGATAAGACGGGTTGGGCACCAGAATCGTGTCCCCCGGCGAGGTAATGGCCGCGGCCAGATTCGCCAGCCCCTCCTTGGAGCCCAGCGTGGCAATCACCTCGGTTTCCGGGTCCAGCTTCACGCCCCAGCGCCGCTGGTAATAAGCCGCCTGGGCGCGGCGCAGGCCAGGGATTCCCTTTGAAGTAGAATAACGGTGGCTGCGCGGGTCCGCCACGGTTTCCACCAGCTTCGCCACGATATGCGGCGGCGTCGGGCTGTCCGGGTTGCCCATGCCCAGATCGATAATGTCCTCCGCGGCGGCGCGGGCCTTGGCCTTGGCGGCGTTCACTTCCGCGAACACGTAAGGGGGCAGGCGGCGTATACGGTGAAACTCGTCGGACATGCTCGTACTCGGGCTACGTGTGGATGATGGCGTTGCTCAATACACGAA
>JAGWIE010000354.1 GCA_028866445.1 Rhodospirillales bacterium
TGCGCCATTCGCGCCGCACAGCTCGGGTTCAAGGTGGCCTGCGTTGAGAAGCGCGCGACACTGGGGGGCACCTGTTTGAATATCGGCTGTATCCCCTCCAAGGCGCTGCTGCAATCCTCCGAGAATTTTCACGAAGCCGCGCATAGCTTCAAGGATCACGGCATCGAGATCGGCGAGATCAAGCTGGACCTCGCCCGGATGCAGGCCCGCAAAGGCGAGGTGGTGACCGCCAACACCAAGGGGGTGGAGTTCCTGTTCAAGAAGAACAAGATCACCTGGATCAAGGGTGCCGCCACATTCACCGGCGCCAACGAGATTGAGGTTGAGGGCAAAGCCTATACCGCCAAGCATATCGTCATCGCCACCGGCTCTGCCTCTGTGCCGCTAAAGGGCGTGGAAGTGGATGAAAAGCGAATCGTCACCTCCACCGGCGCGCTGGAGCTGGATAAGGTGCCGGGCCACATGGTCGTCATCGGCGGCGGCGTCATCGGGCTGGAGCTGGGCTCCGTGTGGCGCCGCCTGGGTGCGAATGTCACCGTCATCGAGTTTCTGGACAAAATCACCCCCACCATGGATGGCGAGATTTCCAAGAGCTTCCAGCAGATCCTCACCAAGCAAGGCTTCAAATTCAAGCTCGGCCATAAGGTCACTTCTGCCAAAATTGAAGGCGAGCAAGTGAACCTGACCGTGGAGCCGGCGAAAGGCGGTGAGGCTGAGACCATCACCGCCGATATGGTGCTGCTGGCCATTGGCCGTTACGCCTATACCGAGGGGCTGAATTTGGCAGCCGCCGGGGTTGAGACCGATGAGCGTGGCCGCGTGAAAATCGGCCAGCATTTCGAAACCAACGTGCCGGGCGTGTATGCGATCGGCGACGTGGTGGCCGGTGCCATGCTGGCCCATAAGGCTGAGGACGAAGGCATGGCTTTGGCCGAGATTCTGGCCGGGCAGGCTGGCCATGTGAATTACGGCGCCATCCCCAGCGTGGTTTACACCTGGCCGGAAGTTGCCTCCGTCGGGCAGACCGAGGAAGAGCTGAAGGCTGCCGGTGTGGCCTATAAAATTGGCAAATTTCCGTTCATGGCCAATGGCCGCGCCCGCGCCATGGGTGCCACTGATGGTTTTGTGAAACTGCTGGCCGACAAAACCACCGACAAGCTGCTGGGTGCCCATATCATCGGACCGGATGCCGGGGCGCTGATCGCCGAATGCGTGACCGCCATTGAATTCGGCGCTTCCGCCGAGGATGTGGCGCGCATCTGCCATGCCCACCCCACGCTGAGCGAGGCCGTGAAGGAAGCCGCCTTGGCGACTGATGGCCGGGCGATCCACATCTGATGATCCGTCTCGGCGTTAATATTGACCATGTCGCCACGCTGCGGAACGCCCGCGGCGGCAACCATCCAGACCCGCTGACGGTGGCAAAATCCCTCGTCGGCTCGGGTATGGATGGCATCACCATTCATCTGCGCGAGGACAGGCGGCATATCCGCGATGCCGATGCCGAGGCGATTTGCGCCTGGGCCGGCAAGCCGGTGAATTTCGAAATGGCGGCAACAACCGAGATGGTCGCCATCGCCACAAGGCTGAAGCCGCATGGCTGTTGCATTGTGCCGGAGCGCCGGGCGGAGATCACCACCGAGGGCGGGCTGGATGTAGCCAACCACCGCGATAGCCTGCGCCCGGCCATCGCCCGGCTGAAGGATGCGGGCATCCGCGTTTC
>JAGWIE010000355.1 GCA_028866445.1 Rhodospirillales bacterium
AACATGAAACAAACGATCGCCCTGGTGGATGATGACCGCAATATTCTGACCTCCGTGCAGATGACGCTGGAGGCGGAGGGGTTTGTTGTTCGCACATATACGGACGGCGAATCCGCCTTGCAGGCGCTTTTGGCCAAGCCGGTGGACCTTGCGGTGCTGGACATTAAAATGCCGCGCATGGACGGAATGGAGCTGTTGCAGAAGCTGCGCGCCCGCTCCGCCATGCCGGTGATCTTTCTTACCAGCAAGGATGACGAGCTGGACGAGCTGATGGGGCTGCGCCTGGGGGCGGATGACTACATCACCAAGCCGTTCAGCCAACGGCTGCTGCTGGAGCGCATCCGCGCCCTGTTGCGGCGCAATGAATCCACCCGCGCGGAGGCAAGTGGCGGGGCCCCGGCTGCCGTGCTGACAAGGGGGGATTTGACGCTGGATGAGACCAAGCACCAATGCCTGTGGGGGGGTAAGGACATTCAGTTGACCGTGACGGAGTTTTTGCTGGTGAAGGCGCTGGCCCAGCGGCCAGGCATGGTGAAAAGCCGCGACCAGCTGATTGACGCCGCTTATGGCGAGAATGTGTATGTGGATGACCGCACCATTGACAGCCACGTGAAGCGGCTGCGCAAGAAGTTCCGCAATGTTGATGGCGAGTTCGACCAGATCGAGACGCTTTACGGCATTGGTTATCGCTACAAGGACGCATAAACTGGCCCAGAAAACCCGCATGTCGCGCTTGCTGCGCGACATTCTTCTCGTGAATTTGCTGCCGCTGGCGTTGATTTTCGCCGCATTGCTCTATCTAGACCAGTATCAGCAGGGATTGCTGACCGCCGAGGTCTCTGCCCTGCGTGAACAAGCGCGGATTTATGCCGGAGCCATTGCCGAAACGGCGGTGCAGAACAATAACGGCCAACAGGTTCTGAACCCGGACCAGGCGCAGCCTCTGCTCTATTCCCTTACCGAGCCGACGCCCAACGCCCAGGCGCTGATTTACGGGCCGGATGGTGAGCTGGTGGCCAATTCCCGCGTGCACCCCGGAGCTGGCGGGGCGATTGTGACGGAGCCATTGGCGGCACCGCCGCCGCGCGGGCTGTTCTCCCGTATTGTCGGTTTCATCTATGACCATCTTTCTGGCTCAGTAACCGGAAGTGAGGATGAAACCGGAGAGGTTGGATCAGGTGCCGGGCAGCAGCCCAATACGCTGGGCTGGCAGCCGGATGCGCGCACGGTGCTGCAAATGACCGGAACGGGTGCCGACACCTCCACGCAAGAGGCACCTCCTTTTGTACGCCGCGACCAGCAAGGCGTGCTGCTGATTACCGTGGCCGAGCCGATTGAGCACGGGCAGCAGACCGTGGGCACGGTGCTGCTGACGCGTGAAGCTTCAGAGGTGGATGCGGCGGTGCTGGCGGTTCGGATTTCCATCCTCATTCTGTTCGCGCTGGCGCTGGCGTTAACCGTAATTGTTTCCTTCTATCTTTCCCGCACAATTGCCCGCCCGCTCGCGCGGCTGGCGGCGGCGGCGGAGCGGATGCGCGAAGGCCGCGCCGGGGCGCAAACGCTGCCCAAGCCGGTCACCACCCGCAATGACGAAATTGGCACACTGGCCCGCACACTGGAGGGGACGTCCCAGGCATTATGGTCGCGGATGGACGCGATTGAGAAATTCGCGGCTGATGTGGCGCATGAGATTAAAAACCCGCTTTCCTCGATACGTTCCGCC
>JAGWIE010000356.1 GCA_028866445.1 Rhodospirillales bacterium
GCTTTTTCCTTCATGGCGCATGTCGCATTGCTGGCGGAAAAAGCGGACCACCATCCGGATTGGTCAAATTCCTACAACAAGGTTAGCATCACGCTTTCAACCCATAGCGCTGGCGGCGTGACCGAGAAGGATGTGGCGCTGGCAAAAGCCATCAGCAATTTTGTCTGGCTGCCGCAATAGCGGTTATTTGCCTGGTTTCACCTGCACCCAGCGCGGGCCTGGATTATCGCCATCTGGCGTGATGCCGGAGATAAGAAACACTGCTGGATTATCGCCGAGCCCTTCAACCTGCTTGCGGACATCCGGTGCGGTTGCCACAATCGCGCCGTTTACCTGCTGGATCACATTCCCCGCCACAATGCCCGCTTTTGCTGCCGGGCCAGTGGCGGAAGTGATGGAAACGCCATCTGCCGCCGGTTTACCCGCCAGCCCCAGCCCGTAGGCGGGCAATGTTACCGGGCCGGGCGGTGGTGATTGTTTCTGGGCAATGCTGTCATCTTGCGCGGGCGGTGGAGCGGCGATGATGATTTGCGCCTGTTGCGCCGCGCCATCGCGAACGAATGCCACGGTTACGCCCTGCCCGGCCTGAAACTCGGCGGTGCGGATGAATAATTCCTGCGGGTTCGTGATTGGCTGGCCACCGAGTGCGGTTATCACATCGCCCGGCTGTAATTTGCCATCAGCTGGGGAGCCGGTTGAAACCGCGCCCACTAGCGCGCCCTTGGTGCCGGGCAGCTTCAACACCGCCTGAATTTCGGGCGAGACGTCTTCTGTCGCCACGCCCAGCCAGCCGCGCGTCATTTTTCCCTCATGGGCCAAAGCCTCGGCTACCGGCTCGGCCATGGCCGAGGGAATGGAAAAGCCAATGCCGTCCGAGGTTCCTGCGGGCGCGTAAATGGCCGAATTTACGCCGATCACCTGCCCTTGCAGGTTAAACAGCGGCCCGCCGGAATTGCCCTTGTTGATGGCGGCATCGGTCTGGATGAAATCGTCGAATTTGGTATCGCTGATTTGCCGGTGCAGGGCGCTTACGATGCCCGCGGTGTTGGTGCCCGGCATACCGAACGGGTTGCCCACCGCCAGCACCCAATCCCCCACGCGCATTTTTGTGGAATCGCCGAAGGGTACGAATGGGAGCTTGTGCCCGGCATTTATTTTCAGCACCGCGAGGTCGGCATCCGCATCCACCCCGGCAATGATGGCGGGATAGACCGTGCCATCTGAAAAGGTGACTGTGACATTGCTGGCGCCGTTCACCACATGGTTGTTGGTGAGAATGTAGCCCGAGGGGTCGAATACAAAGCCTGACCCCAGCGATTCGACGGTTTTCGGCGGTGGAATGACGGTCGCGGCAGTGTTGCTGGGGCCCGCATCATCATCGCCGTCATCCTGCGCGGACTCACCCGTATCCGGTGCCATGGAAGCGATGCTGACAACGGCTGGCGCCACTTTGGCGGCAAGGTCCGCCATGGGTGGCGGCAGGTCCGCGGCACGGGCCGCCGGGCCAGCAAGCAGAAACAAGGCAGGAAGCGCGCGCGCCAGAATTTTCATGAGGCGAGAGTGGCGAGGCCGGGCGATCTTCGCAAGAGGGGGCGAGTGTTCTATCTTAAGCGCCATGAATGAAGCAGAGATTCGCGAAGCCCTCGCCCCGTTTAATATTGGCCGCCGGATTGAAGGCGTGCATGTGCAGGATGGCCTTGTGCAGGTGAGCCTGCGCGCCACC
>JAGWIE010000357.1 GCA_028866445.1 Rhodospirillales bacterium
ACCAGGCATAGAAAAACAGGCTGCACCCCAGCAGCCACCACAGGCTGGCCCGGCGCCACCGCCCCAGCGCCAGGAAACCGCTCAACGCCAGCGGCAGAAAGGCCAGAATGAACAGCCTGCTGTTGAAAAGCAATTTATTAACACTCGGTAAGGTTGTTAATTTTTTGCTTAACCCAGGCTTATGCCCTGGGCAATTGGCCCTGCTGGCGCATGGTGTTATAGCGCCGCGCCAACAACAGGTTGCCGATGAACGAGACGCCGACCACACACCCCGCTCTTCTCCCCGCCGGGCTTGCCGATGTGCTGCCGCCGGAGGCTGAATGCCAGGCACGTTCCGCCGAAGCGATCATGGATTGCTTCGCGGCGCACGGCTATCAGCGCGTCATTCCGCCTTTGCTGGAGTTCGAGGATTCGCTATTCGCGGGCTCAGGTGCAGCCACGGCGGAGCAGACCTTCCGGCTGATGGACCCTGAAAGCCAGAGGATGATGGGTCTGCGGGCGGATACCACGCCGCAGATCGGTCGCCTCGCCACCAGCCGCCTGGCCACCGCCCCGCGCCCCTTGCGCCTGGCTTATTGCGGCCCGGTTTTGCACGTACGCGGCACGCAGATGCAGCCGGAGCGCCAGCTTTCCCAGGCCGGAATAGAGCTGATCGGCAACGACACCGCCGCCGCCGATGCCGAGATTATCCTCACCGCCATTGCCGCGCTGGAGGCGGTGGGGCTGAAGGATCTTTCGATCGACCTTACCATCCCCCGCCTGGTGCCGAGCCTGCTGGAGGGCGTGCCCGCGCATCTGCACCCCGCTTTGGCCCATGCGCTGGACCGCAAGGATGCCGCCGCCGTGGCCGAACTCGGCGGCGCGCAGACCCCGCTTTTATTGAAATTGCTGGATGCCAGCGGCCCGGCCGCCCGCGCCGTGCCCGCCTTGTTGGAAACCGGCTTGCCGGAAGCTGGCCGCACCCAGGCGCAGCGCCTGGCCGAGGTGGTTGCCGCCGTGCAGGCGGTGTTGCCCGGCCTGCCGCTTACCGTGGACCCTGTGGAGTTCCGTGGCTACCGCTACCATACCGGCATTTCCATGACGATTTTCGCTGCCGGGCAGCAGATGGAGCTCGGGCGTGGCGGGCGTTATTTGTGCGGCGATGCCGAACCCGCCACGGGCATTACGCTGTACCCTGACAGCATTATTCGCCTGGCCCCGCCCGCCGCCTTGCGCCCGCGTTTATATCTGCCGCACGGCACCAGCGCCGCGGCGGCGCAAAACGTCAGGGCGCAGGGTTATGCCACCGTGCCGGGGCTTGCGCCGGAGGCCGCAGCGGGCGATGAAGCCCGCCGTCTCGGCTGCTCCCATTTGTTGTTTGAGAACGTAATAACGGCGCTCTCCTGAGTAGGAATTTGTAATGACCAACGTGACGATCATCGGGGCCCAGTGGGGCGACGAGGGCAAGGGCAAGGTTGTGGACTGGCTGGCCAGCCGCGCTGACATCGTGGTGCGCTTCCAGGGCGGGCATAATGCCGGGCATACGCTGGTGGTGGGCAACCAGACCTACAAGCTCTCGCTGCTGCCCTCTGGCGTGGTGAGCGGCAAGCTTGGCATTATCGGCAATGGCGTGGTGGTGGACCCCAACGCGCTGCTGGCCGAAATTGGCCGCGTGGCGGCCCAAGGCCTTAAAGTGACACCGGAAACATTGCGCATCGCCGAGAACGCGACGCTGATT
>JAGWIE010000046.1 GCA_028866445.1 Rhodospirillales bacterium
CCCGGCAAGCTGAAGCTGATTTTGCAAGGCTTCGCCGAAGGGGCCGTGGCGGCCCATGCCATCTATGCCATCGTGAACCCGGATAAGGCGCTGCATTTTGAATATTCAACAACCAAGGGCGTGCCTGGCTGAGCCACAGGCCGCCGGGCATAGCCGGCGGCTGATCGAAGCATATCCGCTGGCTTTGTGCCTGGCGCTGGCGTTGCTCATGCGCCTGCCCGTGGCGCTGTTCGACAATAATTTCGTCGCCCCCGATGAGATCATGCAATATATCGGGCAGGCGCACCGGCTGGTTTATGGCAGCGGCCCGGTGCCGTGGGAGTTTCAGGTCGGCTTGCGCTCCTGGCTTATCCCCGGCGTGCTGGCCGGGCCGGTCTGGCTGGCCAAGGCACTTGGCGGCTCGCCCCATGCCGGGATTGTGCTGGTAAAAGTACTGCTCTGCTGTCTATCGCTCACGATTGTCTGGTGCTCGTTCCAATGGGGCCGGATGTATCATGGCATAAGGGGCGGGCTGATCGCGGGCGGGCTGGCGGCATTGTGGCCGGATTTATGGCTGATGGCCCCCCACGCGCTGGAGGAAGCCTTAAGCGCCTACGCCCTGGTGCCCGCGGCTTATTTTGCCTCCCGCGCGCGCCAGGGTGGGGCCACCCACCATGTTCTGACCGCTGGGTTTTTGCTGGGCCTGAGTTTTGTACTGCGCGAGCAGCTTGCCCCCGCCATCGCCATCATCGGCATTTATCTCTGCGGGCGGAATATCCGTTTCTGGCTGGTTGGCATCGGCATCGCCTGTGTGCCTTTGCTGCTGGCAGGCGGGCTGGACTGGCTGACCTGGGGCCAGCCATTCCGCAGCTTCTGGCTTAATATTTATTTGAATGCCGTTGTCGGTATTTCCTCAACTTCATTTGGCGGTTCGCCGCTGGATTTCTATCCGTTGATGATGTTGGCCGATTGGCTGTGGGGCAGTTTTGTGGTTCTGCTGTTTGCCTCACGTGGCGCGCGGGCGCTGCCTTTCGTGGCGCTCGCGGCACTTTCCATCCTCGCGGAGCACAGCCTGATTCCGCATAAGGAATTCCGCTTCATCTTCCCCGCCATCGCACTCACTGTGCCCATGGTCGGTCTAGGGCTGGCGGCAAGCTGGCCGCGTCTTGCTAAATTAGAGCGCATTTTGATTGGGTTGTTCCTGCTCTCCGGCCCGTTCCTCAGCCCGTTGGTGCCAATAAACCTGTTGATGCAAACAACCTCTTACCAGCTTTCCCGCGAACTGGCGCAACGCCACCCCTGCGCCGTTTCTATAGGCATAGCAAACGGTCATTTCATGCCGGTCACGCCAATCTTCAGCAGCGCCAATTTTACCAACGGGCCCTACGCGCCGCAAACCGACGCCATCATCGCCCCCAAGAATATTGGCGGCATCCCTCCAGGCTTCGTCAGGCAATCCTGCGTGGCAAGAAATCGCGGTCCATTTAGCGGGAGCGTCCCGCAAATCTGTTATTGGATCAAACGTGCCGGATGGTGCCAGGAACCCAAACCCCCGCCGCCATTGGAGCTGATCTTCCCACACGCCGCGCGGCGCTTCGTCATCGCAGGAGATTAAGCACCCCCCGCCAACCCATACCGGCATTGCCCACGCTGAATATAGGCCCCGCCGTGACGGCAGGCTATAACGCCGCCACCAAGGAAACATGGAGCACGCTTATGCCAGCCGATGCCCTCTCGAAAACCAAGGTCACAGCTTTGCCGGGGGACGGTATCGGCCCAGAGGTGATGCAGGCGACCATGAAGATTTTGGACGCTGCGGGTGCGCCCATCGAATGGGAAGTTGCGGAAGCGGGTGCGAAAGCGTTTGAACGCGGAGTCGTCACCGGCGTGCCGCGCGAAACGCTGGACAGCATTTCCGCCAACAAGCTGGCCCTGAAATCCCCGCTGGAAACCCCCATCGGCTATGGCGGCAAATCCGCCAATGTTACGATGCGTAAATATTTCGAGCTTTACGCCAATATCCGCCCGGTGCGCGAGCTGCCCGGCATCGTCACCCCCTTCTCCGGCCGCGGCATCGACATGGTGATCGTGCGTGAGAACGTCGAGGACGTCTACGCCGGCATCGAGCATATGCAGACCAGCACCGTCGCCCAGTGCCTGAAGCTGATGACCGCCGCCGGCTGCGAGCGCATCATCCGCGCCGCCTATGGCGTTGCCATCTCCGAAGAGCGCAAGGACGTCACCGTCGCTCACAAGGCCAACATCATGAAGCTCACCGAGGGCATGATGAAGCGCATGGGCGAGAAGGTGGCCGCTGAATATCCGGGCATCAAGGCCAGCCAGGTGATCATCGATAACTGCGCCCACCAGCTCGTCATCCGCCCGGAGAATTACGACGTCATCGTCACCTCCAACATGAATGGCGACATCATCTCGGACCTCGCGGCCGGTCTGGTCGGCGGTCTGGGCATCGCGCCATCCTCTAACCTGGGTGACCAGGTGGCGATGTTTGAGGCCGTGCACGGCTCCGCGCCCGATATTGCGGGCAAGGATATGGCCAACCCCACCGCCCTGCTCTCCGCCGCCATGATGCTGCTGCGCCATATCGGCGCGTTCGATGTGGCGGAAAAGGTGGAGCAGGCGTTGTTTGTTACTCTGGCTGAAGGCCGCAACCTCACCGGGGATCTCGCCCCGCGCGGCCATGGTGTCGGCACCAAAGCCTACACGGATCAGGTCATCGCCAATCTCGGCCGCAGCTCCGCGATGAAGTCCCGCACCTACAAGAAGCTGGAACTCACCGCCTGGCCGAAGCTCACCGCGCATATGGAGCCCTCCACCCGCGAGCTGGTCGGCATCGACGTGTTCCTGGAAACCGACCAGGACGCAGAGACCCTGGGCAAAACGCTGGAGGAACTCTCTGAATACAGCCCCTTCACCCTCACCGGCATCTCCAACCGCGGCGTCACTGTCTATCCACCCACTGGCGGGCAAACCTTCCTGGTGGACCACTTTGCCGCCCGCTTTATGCTGAAGCACCCAATTTCACTTGCGGCAAACCGCAGCGAAGGCCAGCCCGAGATTTCGTATCTAGTTCAGCGCATCGGCGCCAAATTCACCTGGATGCATATCGAGAAGCTGCAACGCTTCGATGGCAAGGACGCGTTCGAGCGCCCCCAGGGCGAGGGCTGAAACCCCCTTCAGATCAACTGCGTTTGCAGCAAATCTTCCAAATCGCTGGTATGGGTTTCCTCATCAGTGCGGATATGATCCAGAAGCGCTCTGGTTTTCGGGTCAGCGGCGAAATGGGTTGAAAGCTCGCGGTATAATTCGATCACGCATTGCTCGGCGGCCAGATTTTCCTGCAACAAGCGCGGCAGACAGCCTTTGGAGGCTTCCGCCGCCATATGCCGCGTGGCGAGGTTGGCGGCAAAATAATCCGGCTTGCCGCCCAGCTCGGTAATCCGCTCTGCCAGCTTCGCCATATGCCCGCGCTCATCAGCGGCCTGGGCGGCACATTCGGTGGCCACCCATTCATTCTCCAGGCCATCAGCGGAAACGGCGATCATGCTGTACCGCAGAACACAGGCAATTTCGGCCGACATAGCGGTTTGCAGCAGGTCCGCAGGCTCACCGCCACAAGCCATCATAGTCTGGGCCGTCACGCGCAAACGCTGCACGTCCCCCAGGAAATGATTATCGCCGACCGCGCCTTGCTCGAACATTATCTGTCCTCAAAAAAAGTAAATGAGAATCGTTCTCATTTATACCCTCATTGGTAGCCTGCTCGGCGTTTTCAATCAAGCTAGAAGTCTCGCCACTCCTTTATCCTGTCAGATTGCTGCGCTAGAAGCACAGGATGAACGACCACACACCCAACAGCCTGCGCTCCTGGCCGGATGCGCGCGGCCGCTTCGGCGAATTCGGCGGCCGCTACGTCGCTGAGACATTAATGCCGCTGATCCTGGAACTGGAAACCGCATACCGCGCGGCCAAAGCCGACCCAGCTTTCCAGGCCGAGCTTGACTACTACCTCAAGCATTATGTTGGGCGGCCAAGCGCGCTGTGGCACGCCCAGCGGCTGAGCGAGCATCTGGGCGGTGCGAAGATTTACTTCAAGCGCGAAGAGCTGAACCACACCGGCGCGCATAAGATCAATAATTGTATCGGCCAGATTCTGCTGGCCAAGCGCATGGGCAAAACCCGCATCATCGCGGAAACCGGGGCCGGGCAGCACGGTGTCGCCACCGCCACGGTTTGCGCCCTCTTCAACCTGCCTTGCACCATCTATATGGGCGCTGTGGACGTTGAGCGGCAAAAGCCCAACGTGTTCCGCATGAAGCTCCTGGGCGCGGAGGTGATTCCGGTTTCCTCCGGTGCCGCCACGCTGAAGGATGCGATGAACGACGCCCTGCGGGATTGGGTGGCGAATGTGCACGACACTTTCTACATCATCGGCACCGCCGCCGGGCCGCACCCGTACCCGGAGCTGGTGCGGGACTTCCAGTGCATCATCGGCAACGAAGCCCGCGAGCAACTCATGGAGGCCGAAGGCCGCCTACCGGATGTCGCCATCGCAGCGGTAGGTGGCGGCTCCAACGCCATCGGCCTGTTCCACACCTTCCTGGACGAAGCCTCCGTCCGCCTTATCGGCGTTGAAGCCGCTGGCAAGGGGATGCACACCAGCGAACACGCGGCCAGCCTGAACATGGGCCGCCCCGGCGTGTTACACGGCAACCGTACTTATCTACTGCAGGATGATGATGGGCAAATTCTGGAGGCCCACTCAATCTCCGCCGGGCTGGATTATCCGGGCATCGGGCCGGAGCATAGCTGGCTGCACGACATCAAGCGCGTGGAATATGTCGGCATCACCGATGACGAGGCGCTGGAGGCTTTCCAGCTCTGCTCGCGGTTGGAGGGCATCATCCCGGCGCTGGAATGCGCCCACGCCATCGCGCATCTGGTAAAGCTCGCTCCTACACTGGGCAAGGACAAGCTCATCCTGCTCAACCTCTCTGGAAGGGGAGATAAAGACATCTTCACCGTCGCCAAACATCTGGGAACCATGATATGAGCCGCATCGCTGGCGTGTTCGCCGCCCTGCGCCAGGAAGGCCGGGGTGCGCTCATCCCCTTCGTGGAAGCCTACGACCCAGACCGTGAAACCTCCCTCATGCTGCTGAACGGCATGGCGGAAAACGGTGCCGATATCATCGAAATCGGTATGCCGTTCACAGACCCGATGGCCGATGGCCCCACCATTCAGGCCGCGGGGCGGCGGGGGCTGCTGGCAGGTGCCACCTTGAAAGGCGTGCTAGGGCTGGTGCATGAATTCCGGCGGCAAAACCGCCACACCCCGCTGGTGCTCATGGGCTATCTCAACCCCATCTGTGCCTATGGCGTAAAAGCCTTCTGCGAGGATGCCTCCGCCGCAGGGGTGGATGGCCTTATCATCGTTGACCTGCCGCCTGAAGAGGCGGACCTGGTGCTGCCGGATGCCAACGCAAATGGGCTGGACATTATCCGCCTCATCGCCCCCACCACTTGCGATGTGCGGCTGAAACAAGTGCTCGAAGGCTCCTCCGGCTTTGTCTATTACGTCTCAATCACCGGCATCACCGGCACGCGCACGGCAAGTGCCGCGGACCTGGCGCGGGATATTCCCCGCATCCGCGCCGCGACTGACCTGCCGATCGCAGTCGGTTTTGGCGTACGCACGCCAGACCAGGCCGCCACAGTGGTCGCCCATGCGGATGCTGCCATCGTTGCTTCGGTGCTAATCGAAACTTTGTGCAAGGAAAGCCCCGAAGCCGTGATCCGCGACGTTCGCGCATTGGCGGAAGGCGTTAAGGCTGTCAGTAAGGCGGCCTGAATAACGGCAAGGGAGCGAGGATGAGTTTCGTCAAAGCATTAACTAGTCGCCTGGCAACGGGCCAAAAGGCGCCTGCCATCCGCTACGAGGATTTCTCCGCGCCGCCGCCGGAAGACGTATTGCCGCGGCTGGACCGTTCAGCCCTGGACACCTCCACGCTAACGCCGGAACAGGTGGAATGGCGGCGCGATGGCGTGCTGGTTCTGCGCAATTTTATCCCTGACGAAATTACCGAACCCTATATCAAACGCCGCGAGGCCTATGAACGCCCGGGCGGCTGGGTAGAAGGGCATTCCTACCAGTTCGTGCAGGAGATGCGTGAACTCGCGCTCTATCCGCCCCTGATGGAAAAGTTGAAACTGTTGATCGGTGAAGAGATGATGCTGCATCTCTGCCTTACCAATTGGGTCACATCGCAACGCGCCTGGCATCAGGATGATTACCTGAACCCTTCTTTCGTTAATTGCTGGTATGCGGCGGTGTGGATCGCGCTTGGCGATATCGAGCCGGATTGCGGGCCGTTTGAATATATTCCCGGCTCACATCGCTGGCCGCTGATGCGTGGCGAGAAAGTGCGTGAACTATTGAGTAAATCAGGCAAGGAAGTGCATGAGCTGCACTGGCCAAAAACATCTGAATTTTTCACCACCCCGGCGGTGGAATATGAGATGAAACTGCGCCGACAGAAACCGAAATCTTTCCTGGCCAAGCGGGGGGATGTCCTGATCTGGCATGCAAGGCTGATGCATCAGGGCTCGCTGGCGAAAACCCCCGGCAAAGAGCGCCGCTCGCTCATCGCGCATTTTTCAGGTGTTAACCATCGCCCGGATATTCCAGAACAATTCCGCATCCGCGATGAGAATGACCAAACCTATGTGAGGTTCGGCGACCCCGCCGCCTGAAGCGGCCGGAAAGTTTAAAAGCCCCGGCACGCAAATGCCGGGGCTTTTTTATCACCATCTGCTCTTGTCAGTGCCAACCCCCACCATGGTCGCCACCATCACTGCCGCCGTGCCAGCCGCCATCTCCATCACCACCATGCCAGCCGCCACCGCCGCCATACCAGCCACCGCCATCATGGTGGTCCCAGCCGCCTGGGCCGTACCAAACGCAACCTGAGAGGCCCAGGAGGAGCAGAGGAATAAGAAGTAATTTTTTCATGTTTAATCTCCTCAAAAAGCAGGATTTCAGAACATTTTGTTGTGTGAGTCCGCCTTGCTGAAAGCCGCGTTAGTTAATCAAGTGGCCCGGAGTGGGCGGGCTGCCATGCCCGCCGCCGCTCATCGGGGTGTAATGCTGCTCTCCTCCGCCCGGGGGCGGGCCACCATGATCTCCGCCGCCATGGTTGCCACCACCATTCCAACCACCACCGGGGGGCGGGCCACCATGATCTCCGCCACCCCCGTTATCGCCGCCATGCCAACCGCCGCCAGGAGGCGGGCCGCCATGGTCCCCACCACCACCATGGTTGCCACCGCCATTCCAGCCACCACCTGGGGGCGGGCCGCCATGATCCCCACCGCCACCATGGTCGCCACCGTCACCGCCGTGGTCGTAATGGCCGCCGCCGCCACCGAACACGCCCACAATGGTTGGTCCGCCAGAAACATACCCGGGCGAGCCATCGTAATACCCGCCAGAGGGGGCATAATAACCGGAAGAGTATCCGCCGCCACCACCATAGCCGTCAGAGCCATAAACACAGCCCGCAAGCAGCGGGGTTGCAAACAATAAAGGGATAAGTGCGCGTTTCATGACAATTATATAGTGCGCCTTGTCGTGGCTGCATTAGGGCAGAATTACAGCTTTCCCCAGGCAAAGAAATCTGCGTTCTCCCAACCCGGCTTTCCGTAGCGCAACGGCACGCCGGATGCGGTGAGCACCGCCCCGCCAGCAGCCTCCAGCACCGCCTGCGGCGCGGCTGTGTCCCATTCCATGGTGCGGCCGAGGCGCGGGTAGAAATCCGCAACGCCTTCGGCCAGACGTAGAAACTTCAAAGCCGAGCCGATATTGGTGAGGTGCGCCACCTTTTGCCGGGCAAGGCACGCGGCGAGCTCCGGCGCATCCTGGTAATGGCGGGAAGCGAACACCGTGAGCCCTTCCGGCGGCACATGGCGGACAGATATATTTTTCTCCATCCCGTTTTTTCGCCGCCAGGCCCCCTGCCCCACCACACCAAAATGCAGCTCATTCAGCGCGGGGGAAGCCACGACACCCAGCACCGGCGCGCCATTCTCAATCAAGCCGATACACACCGCGAACTCATCCCGCCCGGCGGCAAATTCGCGCGTGCCATCCAACGGATCCACCAGCCAATAACGCTCAGCCGGGGAGGTAATGCGCCCGGCGGCCACTTCCTCTTCCGCCACCACGGGAATATCCGGCGCGGCGGCGCGCAGCCCGGCGGTAATCAGCGCTTCGGCTTGTTGGTCCGCCAATGTCACCGGCGTGGCATCGGCCTTGGTCTCCACGGCAAAGCCCGCCGCGCGGACAGACCGGATGGCACCCGCGGCTTCATCAGCCAAACGCACGGCGAGGGTGAGTAGCTCCTGCATGGCTCGTCTGTACCCCTGCTGCCATGGCTGGCCAAGTTGTAACCTGGTGGTATGGTCGCGCCATTGAGAGATGGAGGGGCATATGGTCGAGATTTTGTTCGGAAAACTGGCGCTGCCCAAGGATGGCGTGCTGGTGCTGCCGGTAGGCGAGGGCCTGCCCCTAAGCGGCGAAGCTGCACTGCTGGATGAAAAACTGAACGCGGCGCTGAGCAAGGCGATGGCAGCGGCCGAATTCACCGGCAAATCTGGCCAGAACCTGAACATTTATAATGCCGGGGCTTATAAGCGCGTTATCCTTATCGGCACGGGCAAGGATGATGCACCCCGCCGGGCAGAGCTGCTGGGTGCCGCCATCACCGCAGCCCTTGGCAAGGAAACCGAGGCGACGATTCTCACCACCAACTTCACCGCGGAACAGGCGGCGGAAATTGCCCTGGGTGCCCGTCTGCGCGCTTACAAATTCGATAAATATCG
>JAGWIE010000358.1 GCA_028866445.1 Rhodospirillales bacterium
CAGGAGATTTGGAAACAAACCGGCGGGAAGGTGGATGCTTTTACCTGCGCCTGCGGCACCGGGGGCACGCTGGCCGGGGTATCCCTCGCGTTGAAGGCACACAAGCCGGGGGTGCGGATTGTGCTGGCGGACCCGGAGGGCAGCGGGCTCTATGGCTGGGTGAAAAATGGTGATCTGACGGTAACGGGGTCTTCCATCACCGAGGGCATTGGCCAGTCCCGCGTGCCGGAGAATTTGAACGGTATTGCCATAGACGATGCGTTGAAAATCGCCGACCCCGAGGCGCTGGAGCAGGTTTACGACCTGATGATCCATGAGGGGCTCTCGGTCGGTGGCTCAGCGGGCCTTAACGTGGCGGCGGCCATCCGTGTGGCGCACCAGATGGGGCCGGGGCATGTCATCGTCACCATGCTGTGCGACAGCGGGGCGCGTTACCAGAGCAAGCTGTTCAACCCGGAATTCCTGCGCTCCAAAAACCTGCCGGTTCCATCCTGGATGTAATCTGCGTCATTAATAAAGAAGCAACCCGGAAGCCGCATAAAGCCAGGCACGAACCTTGCGCGGCGCCCGCCGCGTAATCGGACAAAATGTTTGATGGTGGGAATACATGGCATTCGTGGTCAAGCCGCTGCAAAGCTTCACGGCTGAGGCGCAGATTCAGGATAACAGAAAACTATATCTGTATCAGATCGACCCTCTGCTGGTTGAGGAAGAGGACGGATTTAACCTGCGCTATTACGACGATCCAAAAGTCATCGCGCATATCGAGGCTTTTTGTGAGTCGTTTCTGGATGGGCGGTATGTGCCGCCGATGGTTGTGCGGGCACTTGATGACGGACGGATTGTGGTGATCGAGGGCCATTGCCGCCGAAGGGGCTTGCGCATGGCCATCGCCCGTGGCGCCTGGATTCCATTGGTGAGCGTTATCCCCTTTCGCGGCAACGATGCCGAGCGCGTGGAGGTGATGCTGCGTTCCGCCCAGGGGCTGAAGCTGGAGCCCCTGGATATCGCGCGGGGTTATTTGCGGCTGCGGGATATGGGGTTCAGCGCGGCGGATATCGCCGCCTCGCAAAGCAAAACTGTAGCGCGAGTGCAGCAGATGTTGCTGCTTGCGGAGGCAGACCCGCAGGTGCAGGCGTTGGTGCGCGGCAAGCATGTCTCGCCGGATGCGGCGATAGAGGCGCTGATTGCACATGGCGATGTGGCGGCGGAGGTGTTGAGCAAAAAGCTGGACGCCGCCAGGCAGGAGGGGCGTTTTCGCCTCACCAAAGCTGCCCCCCGCAAACCCCGCCCTTCACGCAAAACTGTGGAGAAAGTGTTTGCCGTGGTGCAAGCCGCCACTCAGCATCTGCCAGCGGATTTGCCAAAGCAGGCCAGGGCATTACAGAAATTGCCGGAGACTGACCGCGCCGCGCGCATGGTGCCGGTAAGCGCAGAATTGCTCATCGGGCTGGCGCAGGCGGCCAAGGAAATTGAGCGGATGAAAGCAAGGCAGGCACGCAAGCTGGCGCGGCTGGAGGCCGTGGGCCAGGCGCAAGCCGTGTTGGAGATGGTTTAATCCCCTGTTGCTTTTGCCACTTTCACCCGCTCTATCCGCCTGCCATCCATTCCCAGAACCTCAAACTTCCAGCCGCCGAACATAATGGCGTCGCCCTTGGCGGCGGGGCGCAGTAACAGGGCCAGAATCAATCCGCCCAGCG
>JAGWIE010000359.1 GCA_028866445.1 Rhodospirillales bacterium
AACCGTCGTAATGTGAAACCGCGCCGCCGGGCGTCCAAATAACGCAACAATTGGGTGAGGCTTAAAGCAGCCAGTTTGTTGCCCGTTTACCATTCCTGCAATGGCGTCCCCAAGGGGATTCGAACCCCTGTTACCGCCGTGAAAGGGCGGTGTCCTAGGCCTCTAGACGATGGGGACTAAAGGTGCGGGCGCTGGTACGATGCCCAGCCGGGCGCGTCAAGCAGGTGCGGCATCGGAGATGAAAAAACCAGCCGAAACCCGGCCCTGCCAGAACTCCGCCCGCAAATGCCCGGCCAGATGCAAGGGCGCACCCCCTGCGCGGCTCAAGGCATCCGCCAATGGCCCTTCCTTGGCACGGAACAAAAGCGCCTTCAGCCGCCCGCCGCCCTCGCCTTCCACCATCAGCCGGATGGTATTGCCATCCTTGCCGATCCGGTCGGTTTTCACCACCCGTGCCCGGGGCAGCACAAATAACGGCTCATCATTGCCGGTGCCAAATGGCCCCAGACGCCCCACCATCTGCGCCAGGGCGGCATCAGCACCCGCCACGCCCAGCACGCCATCCAGCACCAGCTCGGCGCTGGGCGGTACCAATGCGGCGCTGGCCAGCCGGCCGTTCAGAAACTCATGGAACGCTGAAAGGGCTGTTTCAGGCGCTGAAAACCCCGCCGCCATGGCGTGGCCGCCGCCAGTGGCCAAAATCCCGCTCTGCCGGGCCGAAATCACCGCCGCGCCCAGATCAATCCCCGGCACAGACCGCCCCGAGCCTTTGGCCATACCATCTATAATGCCTGCCACCAGGGCCGGCCGATTGAATCGTTCTTTCACCCGCCCCGCGACGATCCCCACCACGCCAGGGTGCCAACCTTCCTGCGCCAGCAGAATAATACCATGCCCGCCCGCCACCTGGGCCTCGGCACGGGCCATTGCATCGCTGGAAACCCCCGCCTCCACGCCCTGGCGCTGCTTGTTCACTGCGTCCAGCGCCTGGGCCAGCTCGGTGGCCAGCTCCGCATCCTCCGCCAGCAGCAGCCGCAACCCCATATCGGCCTCGGCAATGCGCCCGGCGGCATTAATGCGCGGGCCCAGCGCAAAGCCACAATGCATGGCGGTTGGTGCCTCACTCAGCTTCGCTACATCTAAAAGTGCCGCAATTCCCGGCCGCGCCCGGCGTGCCATCACCTTCAGCCCCTGGATCACGAAAGCCCGATTCAACCCCGCTAGCGGCATCACATCACAAATCGTCGCCAACGCCACCAGGTCCAGAAACTCACGCAAATCCGGCTCTGCGCGCTCGGCGAAAAAACCCCGCCGGCGCAATGTGCGCAGCAGCGCCACGGCGGTAATAAAGGCCACGGCGGCGGCACATATCGTCCGCAGGCCAGAGGAACAATCCAGCCTGTTCGGGTTCACCGTGGCGCGAATGGGCGGCGGTGGCCCCTCGGATTTATGGTGGTCCAGCACCACGATATCCACGGCGTTATGCAACGGCGCAAAGGCACTATGTGCGGCTGTGCCGCAATCCACACACACAATCAGCTTGGCACCCCGCCCCGCCATGGCCCGCAGTGCCTCGGTGTTCGGGCCGTAACCCTCTGCCAGCCGGTCCGGCACATGGTATGTCACCGCGCAACCAAGCTGGCGCAGCAGCGTCACCATCAGCGCGGTGGAACAAGCGCCATCCACATCGTAATC
>JAGWIE010000360.1 GCA_028866445.1 Rhodospirillales bacterium
GCGGCGGTGGCGGTTTCTGCATTGTCCAGATGGCCTTCCGTGAGGCCCGCCTGGCCGTGGATGATGCGGTTGCCTGCCATGGCGACGAGGCTGACACGCCGGGAGATGCCGGGCTCGAAGCGTATGCCCGAACCTGAAGGCACATCCAGGCGGAACCCGAAAGAGGCCTGGCGGTTGAATTCCAGCGCCGGGTTGGTTTCAAAAAAATGCGCGTGGGAGCGGACCTGGATGTCGCGGTCGCCGGTGTTCAGCACGTCAAGTTCGATGCGCGCCCGGCCTTGGTTTATGTCAATCTCGCCATCGGCGGCGATAATCTCACCGGGAATTTCACCGTCCTCCTGGCCATCCCCAATGGGGCGGAAGACGATGACGAGCTTGGTGCCCTCTGGAAAACTCGCCTCCACGGCAACAAACTCCGTGAGGGTGGGCACGCCTGGTTCAACATTCTCAGGCGTGAGCAGCGTGGCGCCTAAGTTCACGATTTCCTCGTAAGCCAGCCCGCAGCGGGCGGCGAGGAGCATTTCATCCGCAATGAAGGCCACGGCTTCCGGGTGGGAGAGTTTCACACCACGTGCCTTTAGTCTTCGTGCATGTTCGGCTGCCGTGAAAATGGTCAGGCGTTCAAGCTCGGTGGGGGAGAGGTTCATGGCTTACTCCTTAATTGGAGAATAATTGCTGCGCCTGAAATGGGTGGCGCATCATCGCGATATCTGTAAGTGGTGTGAAGCTGCCGATGTCATCCAATGGCGGCAGCGGCGAGGTGATCAACGCCGCAATGCAGGGCTGGATGGTTTGCAATGCCGTTTGTGCATCCAGCGCACCGATGAGGCCGAGGCGTACAGCAGCGGTGCCGAGCGCCTGCGCGGTGGTGTGGGCCGAAACGGCGAGTGAGGTTGGTAAATCCAACCCCGCCCCGGCCAGCACCAGCCCCGTGACCACTGGCAAATGGCCATGGGCCTCACCGGAGGTAACAAGCGCGCGATATGCCGCTGCCCCTGCCGTGCCAAGCCGCGCATGGGTGGCCAGCAAAGCTGCCCCGGCCCTCAGCGAGCCTTCGCGAGCGGCGGTGACGATGGCGAGAGCGTTGGTAAGCTGGTCCAGCGCCATTAATGCAGAAAAATCCTGCGCCGCCTGAAAGGCATATGCCACCAGTGGCCGGTCGTGCGGTGCCCAGCGGTGCTCCATCTGCCCTGCCAGAAAAGCCGGCCAATCCGCGCGGGTGAGGTGGCCATCGGCCATCAGGCTTTCCACGCCCCAGGAAAAGGCAAAACCCCCTGAGGGGAATTGCCCATCCGCGAATTGCAGGGCGCGGAGAAGGTCGATCATGCCAGCACCTTCACCTTGCCTTCATGCTCCAGCCCATGCAGCCGGGCGAGGTAGGTTTCGCGCGGGTGGTCTACCGCCACCAGCAAGCAGCCATCCTCAAAGCGCACCCGCCAGTGGAGATTACCCGCCAGATGCCCCAGCTCCAACGCGCCGTTGTTCAGCGGTTGCAGTTTCAGCCAGTCTTGCGCGCCGACTTTTAAAACGATGGCGCGGTTTTCTGTGAGGTGCAACACCGCGCCATCCGTGAGGGAAACATCACGCGGCAATGCGATAAAGCACGGCGTGCCGTAATCTGTTTGCGCGTGAAAGCGGCGGCGCGGCAGGTCCTCCGCACTCACCACCAAAGTTTCGATATGCCCGCCATG
>JAGWIE010000361.1 GCA_028866445.1 Rhodospirillales bacterium
GATGATCGTCGCATCCAGCGTCTCGGCAAAGCTGTAAAGTTCGGGCAGGTGCCAGTCCGCATCCTTACGCGCCAGCCAGTCTGAGACAAACGCGCCCGCGAACTCATTCGGGATTTCCACACCCGCGTGCGGGATGGACAGAATAAGCGGCGCGTTACCTCGGCGTAAGTTGAACAGGCTCATGCCACACCGGGTAGATTGTCAGACGCCAAAGCCCCCGCCCGCAGCAGCGCAATCGCGGCTTCAATATCCGGCGCAAAATGCCGGTCTTCCTCCAGCTTTGGCACCGCACCGCGCAGAGCTGCCCGCGCTTTTTCCAATGCCGTTGAGGATTTCAGCGCATGGAAATCGCACCCTTGTGCGGCCGCGAGCCATTCAATCGCGATCACCGCACGCAAATTCTCATTCATTGCCAGCAAACGCCGCGCGCCGTGGGCCGCCATGGAGACATGATCTTCCTGGTTGGCGGAGGTGGGAATGGAATCTACCGAAGCCGGGAACGCCCGGCCCTTATTCTCAGACACCAAAGCCGCTGCTGTAACCTGCGGGATCATGAAACCCGAATTCAGGCCTGGTTTGGGCGTGAGAAACGCGGGCAGTCCAGAGAGCACCGGGTCCACCAGCAGAGAAATCCGCCGCTCCGCCAGCGAGCCGATTTCACACACCGCCATCGCGATCATATCGGCCGCGAAGGCCACGGGCTCGGCATGGAAATTCCCGCCCGAGAGCGCCACCGCCGGGCCGGTGAAGATCAACGGATTATCCGTCACGCCATTCGCTTCTGTTTCCAATGTGGCGGCGGCCTGGCGCAGAACATCCAGAACCGCACCCATCACCTGCGGCTGGCAGCGCAGGCAATAAGGGTCCTGCACGCGCTCATCGCCTTTTAAATGCGAGGCACGGATGGCGGAACCTGCCATCAGCTCACGCAGTGCATCCGCCACTTGCTTCTGCCCCTTATGCTTGCGCACGGCATGAATCCGCGGGTCGAACGGTGCGTCCGAGCCCTTGGCCGCATCGGTTGCAAGCGCGCCGGTGACGAGTGCGGCACGGAAATTCCGCTCCGCCTCAAACAACCCGGCCAGCGCGTTGGCAGTGGAGAATTGTGTGCCGTTCAGCAGCGCCAGCCCTTCCTTCGGCCCCAACACCAAGGGGGCGAGTCCGGCTTCGTTCAGCGCAACGGTGGCATCTTTGCGAACGCCATTCACGTAAATTTCGCCCACACCCATCATCGCGGCGGTCATATGCGCCAGCGGCGCCAAATCGCCCGAGGCACCGACGGAACCCTGTGCGGGCACCACCGGAATCAGCCCCTTTGCCAGCATCGCGCCCAGCATCCGCACGGTTGCCACCTGCACACCGGAAACCCCCTGCCCCAGCGAACCCATCTTCAACGCCAGCATCAACCTTGCCACGGGAATGGGCATCGGCTCGCCCACACCGGCGGCGTGCGAGAGCACCAGATTACGCTGCAAAGTGGCTAAATCGTCATCGGCAATCCGCACCGAGGCCAGCTTGCCAAACCCGGTATTGATGCCATAAACCGGCTCGTGTCGGCTCAGAATTTCCGCCACCGCATCAGCCCCCGCTTGAATGGCAGGAAGTGCTGCCTCGTCAAGCTCAATGGCCTCGCCTTGATAAATCGCGCGCCATTGCGCCAGATTCATGTCTCCGGGCGTAAGTTTCATGC
>JAGWIE010000362.1 GCA_028866445.1 Rhodospirillales bacterium
ACTGGAGGGTGCAGCGTAACGCAGGCGGCATCGCCATATTTCATGGCATTGGTGATGAGATTGCTCAACGCGCGCTTCAGCGCCAAAGGCCTTGCATTAATGGCCATATGCTGCGGGCCTTGATAATCGAGCGCTGCCGCGCGGTCGGGATCCATATCGGCGGTTTCATCAACAATCGTGCGCAGCAGGCTGGCAAGGTCAATCCGGGCCAGTGGCTCGGTGGTGGTGATGTCCTTACCGAAAGCCAGAGTGGCGGCCACCATCGCCTCCATCTCGTCCAGGTCCGCCAGCATCTTTGCCCGCTGCTCGTCATCTTCCATATATTCAGCGCGCAGCTTCAACCGCGTGATCGGCGTACGCAGATCATGCCCGATGGCGGTGAGCAGGAAGGTACGGTCCTCGACAAAGCGGCGGATGCGCGCCGCCATGGTGTTGAAGGCCCGTGCGGCGGTGACGATCTCGCTTGGCCCCACCTCTGGCAATGGCTTGGCATTCACCACGTCCCGGCCAAACAGCTCCGCCGCCCTTGCCAACGTTTTCACCGGCACCAGCAATTGCCGCACCGCCAGGGTGATAACAATACCGCCCAAAATCATCATGACGATAAAGGCCGTGGCAAAACCAGGCGAGCGCCAGGGGGCGGGTGGGTGCAGTTCAGTTGTTACCGTCAACCACATTAAAGGCGGCAGCAATTGATCAGGTGGGGGCCACATCATATCCGGCGGGGCGCCATCCGGCGTTGGCCCCCCCGGCATGGGCAGGGGGAAAAACAGCCCGTCCGGCAGGCCGAAGCTCACAATGAGCCGGAACGGATGAGCGGCCACGCGCAACACAATGCCGCGCGGGCGCAAATTGGGTGGAATGCCATAAGTAAAAATTCCCGCCCGCACGGCCTCGGCCATTGGCAGGGGCATACGCATCGTGCCATCCAGCGGCGGGCTCAATGTCAGGCTGACGGTATCGTCCTTCGGCACAGGCTCCCTGGCCGCCACCATTGCCCGGTCAGAAGGTTGGGCAAGGGCGATATGGCGGTAGATGATGGCGGCGCGGGTGGCGAATTCCTGCTCATCCACCAGTCTTTCCAGTTGAATCTGGTTGACCGTATGTACCAGCAGCCCAAGCATCTGGATGAGCGCGAAGCCCACCAGCAGGAACAGAATGGTTCGGCGCGCAAGGCTACGCGGCAGCAGGCAGAGCTTCAAAGCCGTTCGACGGGGGTGGAAAGCACATAGCCGCCGCCACGCACGGTTTTGATAAGCTGGGCATTGCGCCCGTCATCTTCCAGCTTGCGGCGCAGGCGCGAAACCGCAACGTCGATCGCACGGTCAAACGGCCCGGCCTGGCGGCCACGCAACAGGTCCAGCAGCATGTCGCGCGTCAGCACGCGGTTTGGCCGGTCCAGCAAAGCCACCAACAGGTCGTATTCGCCGCCGGTGATCGCAACCTCCACCCCGCTCGGGTCCAGCAAACGGCGGCGGGCGGTTTCCAACACCCAGCCAGCGAACTGATACAGCTTCGCGGACTGGCCTGAAACGCGGTCCTCCGCCTCGGAGGTACGGCGCAGCACGGCACGGATGCGCGCCAGCAGCTCTCGCGGGTTGAACGGCTTGGTAACGTAATCATCCGCCCCCAGCTCCAGCCCGATAATCCGGTCCGTCTCATCGGTCATCGCCGTCAGCATGATGATC
>JAGWIE010000047.1 GCA_028866445.1 Rhodospirillales bacterium
TCTTTCTTTCAGCGTCTTTTCCTGCGTATGAGGGTTACCGCTGCTTCTATCTGCGGCGGGATTGATCTAGAGCAGGGATGCCGATGAGTCAGAAGCCAGACATCACCGACCTTACGATCTGCCGTGCCGCCTTCGCGGCCTGGGTTTTCGTCTATCATGTCGATCTGCATCTGCATTTCTCCCAGGCGCTGGGAATGTTCTCGTCGATTATCACCCACGGTTATATGGGCGTGGATGGGTTTTTCATCCTCTCCGGGCTGATTTTGTTGCACACGCATCGAGAGTTCGATGCCGTGCAGAAAAACGCGCTCATTACCGAGTTCCACTGGGCCAATAAAGGCGTGGTGCTGCGGTTTTATGCCAAGCGCCTGGCGCGTATCTACCCGGTGCATCTGGCTACCATCCTCATCCTGTTGGCGTTGGTAGGCGGCGGCGCGGCAATGGGAATGTCACCGCATTCGCCCCAACGCTTTGGCCTCACCACGCTGATAGAAAATCTGTTTCTGGTACAAGGCTGGGGTGCAGATAATTTTGGCGCCTGGAATTATCCCGCCTGGTCCGTTAGCACCGAATGGGCGGGCTATCTCTTATTTCCGCTTTTTGCCTTGCTTCTCACCTATTTTATCCGCGAAGTTTCCTTGCAGGTGGCGATCGCCATTTTCCCCATACTGGGCGTCATCTATTTTTTCTCAGGCCATAGTTTGAACCTCGCCTTTGGCGCGGGACTAATCCGATTTTTCCCTGAATTCATCGCTGGCATGGCCGCTTGCCGGATTGCCGCTGCCGCCGCAGATGTTGCATTCGCCCGCGCTGTGTTTTTATGGATCGGCGGGGTGCTGTTGCTGGGCGGCGCGGTTTTGGGCGTCGATCTGCTCACCGTCATCGGGCTTTGGGCGCTGATTTTCACGTTTTATATGCACGCCGATGCCGAGCGGCCGCCAGTACTTGGCCGCCGCCCGGTGCTGCATTTTCTGGGCCTGCTTTCCTATTGTTTTTATATGAGCTTCGCCATCGCCGAAATGCTGACCGTGCGGGGCTTTCAGTATTTTGGCTGGCAACCCACGAACCAGAAGCTGCTTTTCGCCGCCATGATGACAGCTCTCACCTTCATTCTCGCCATTTTGCTGCGCGGGTTTGTTGAGCAACCCTGCCGCCGTGCCGCCAATCGCTGGCTGCAAATAACCGCCGCGCCGGTTTCCGCGCCCGCCACTGAAACGCCTCAATCCCTGTTTTAAGGTTTCTCATGCGTCTTTCTAAAAGCCTGATCCCTACCCTCAAGGAAACGCCTGCCGAAGCGCAGATTGTTTCGCACCGGCTCATGCTGCGCGCTGGCATGGTGCGGCAGATGGCATCCGGCATCTATGCCTGGCTGCCTTTGGGCCAGCGTGTGCTTGCCAAAATCGCGCAGATTGTGCGCGAGGAGCAGGATGCCGCTGGGGCCGAGGAAGTGCTGATGCCCACCATCCAGAGTGCTGATCTCTGGCGTGAATCCGGCCGCTATGATGCCTACGGCAAGGAGATGCTGCGCATAACGGACCGCCACGAGCGCGAATTGCTTTTCGGGCCGACAAATGAGGAAATGATCACCGCGATCATGCGGGATTCCATCAAATCCTACCGCGAGCTGCCGCAAATTCCCTATCACATCCAATGGAAATTCCGCGACGAGGTACGCCCGCGCTTTGGCGTGCTGCGCGGCCGTGAGTTTTTGATGAAAGATGCTTATTCCTTCGATCTGGACCGCGAAGGCGCTGTGGTGGCCTACAAGAAAATGATGCTGGCCTATATGCGCACGTTCCAGCGCATCGGCATCACCGCCATTCCCATGCGCGCTGATACCGGGCAGATCGGCGGCGATCTTTCCCATGAATTCCATGTGCTCGCCCCCACGGGTGAATCCGGCGTGTTCTATGATGCCGCGTTCGAGGCGGGCGATGCCACAAGTGCCACTGATATCGAGGCGTTTTACGAGCAGATGACCACCATCTACGCCGCGACGGATGAGAAGCATGACCTTGCCGCCTGGGACAAAATTCCAGCCGAGCGCAAGCGCGAGGGCAGGGGCATCGAGGTTGGGCAGATTTTCTATTTCGGCACGAAATATTCAGAGGCGATGAACTTCGCCGTCACCGGCCCTGATGGCCAGAAATTCTTCCCCGAGATGGGCTCTTACGGCATCGGCGTCTCGCGTCTCGTCGGCGCCATCATCGAGGCGAAGCATGACGAGGCCGGCATCATCTGGCCGGACGCGATTGCGCCCTTCAAGGCCGCCATCCTCAATCTCCGCCAGGGTGACGCCACCACGGACGCGCTGTGCGAAAAAATCTACGCCAGCTTCGGCAACGAGGCGCTTTATGACGACCGCGAGGAACGCGCAGGTGCGAAATTCGCGGAGGCTGATCTGCTCGGCCACCCGTGGCAGATTATCATCGGCCCGCGCGGTGCGGTCAACGGCATGGTGGAGCTGAAACGCCGCGCTACGGGTGAGCGGTTTGAGCTGCCGGTTGAGGAAGCTCTGGCCAAGGTGCGCGGCTGATGTTCAATGCCTTTGAGCGTAAAATCGCGGCGCGCTATTTGCGCGCCCGGCGCGGCGAGCGCTTCGTCTCTGTTATCGCTATTTTTTCGCTCATTGGCATCGCGTTGGGTGTGGCGACACTCATCATCGTGATGAGCGTGATGAATGGTTTTCGGCAGGAATTGCTGAGCCAAATTCTCGGGCTGAACGGTGATATCGGTGTGTATGGTGTCAGTGCGCCGTTGAGCAATTACGACGCCATGGCCGCCAAAATCAGAACCATTCCGGGCGTAACAGGTGCTTTCCCCATTTCGCAGGGTGACGTGCTGATGTCCGGCCCGCAAGGCGGCGCCACTGGCGGCATTGCGCGCGGCATCACCCCGGAGGGGCTGGTGCAGCTTCCCACGGTCTCCAACCACGTTGTTTCAGGCAGCCTGGCAGACCTTACCGGGGGCGATACCATCGCCATCGGTGGGGCTCTGGCGCAGCAATTCAACGTCTCTGTTGGATCGCAAATATCGCTGATTCTGCCACAGGGAAAAGCCACCATCATCGGCACCATCCCATCTATCGAATCCTTCCGGGTGGTGGCGATTTTTGAGACCGGGATGCAGCAATATGATTCGAGCTTTGTGTTTCTGCCGCTTGGCGCCGCACAAACCTTGTTTCAGCAAACCGGCACCGCCTCGCAGATCCAGGTTTTCGTGAAAGACCCAGACCATGATGATACGGTGAAACAGGATATCCTGAACGCGTTTCCAGGCCAGGGCTTGAACATACAGGACTGGAAGCAGAATAATGATAGCTTCCTCGCCGCCGTTACGGTTGAACGGAACGTGATGTTCTTGATCCTTACCCTCATCATTGTCGTCGCGGCCTTCAACGTTATTTCCTCGCTCATCATGATGGTGAAGGACAAAGCAAAAGACATCGCGATTTTGCGCACCATGGGGGCGAGTTCCGATTCCATCCTGCGAATTTTCCTGATGGCGGGCGCATCCGTCGGTGTGCTCGGCACGCTTATCGGCTTCGTGCTGGGGGTTTTGTTCTGCCAGCATATCAACCAGTTACGGCTGTTCATCCAGCACATCACCGGGCAGCAGCTTTTCAACCCCACCATCTATTATCTGGAATCTTTACCCGCCCAGCTAGACTGGCGAGAAGTGACCGAGGTGATCGTCATGTCGCTCGTGCTCTCCGTGCTGGCTACAATTTATCCTAGCTGGCGGGCGGCGAAGATCGATCCCGTGGAGACATTGCGCAGTGAGTGATTATCTTCTCTCCATGAAAGCCATTGGCCGCACCTATAAATCCGGCGAGGGCGCATTAACGGTGCTCAACGGCGCGGAGCTCACCCTCTCGCGTGGCGAGATTGTGGCGCTGGTGGCACCCTCTGGCTCCGGCAAGTCAACCTTGTTGCATCTGGCGGGACTTTTGGAAAAACCAGATGCAGGCAGCGTGATTATAGATGGCCAGGACACCGGCACCTTGAGCGATGCCGCGCGCACCGCCTTGCGCTTGAAACATGTTGGTTTCGTTTATCAGTTCCATCATCTTCTGGCGGAATTCACCGCGCTTGAAAACATCTCCATTCCGCAGATGATCGGCGGCGTAAGCCAGGCGGATGCCAATAAACGCTCCATGGAATTGCTGGAGAAATTCGGCCTTGGCCCGCGCGCTTCGCATTTGCCGGGCAAGCTTTCGGGCGGTGAGAAGCAGCGCGTGGCCATTGCCCGGGCGCTCGCTAATCATCCCTCACTGCTGCTGGCGGACGAGCCAACCGGTAATCTTGATGTCGCCACCTCCAACATCGTGTTCGAGGAATTATTGCGTGTGGTGCGCAGCGAAAACACCGCGGCACTCATTGCCACCCATAATCCGGATCTGGCGGCGCGGATGGACCGGCAAATTATGCTGAGTGATGGGCGGTTGGTTTAAGATTGTATGGCGTTAGGTGGCAGGCTTATGCCCGCCGCCCGCAGCGCTTTCGCAGCACCGGGGTGAAAGCTGATGCCCGCTTCGTAAACCGGCTGTAAGGGCGCGGAATAGGCTGCCGCTCGCACCGCTGCCGCCAGCAACGCCCGGTTTTTTAACGCCGCCGCTGTAATCGCCTGGGCCAGATTGTCTGGCAGCGCGGCCGCGCCGACAGCGATGTTCAGCGTGCCCACGCTGCCCACATCAACATTCTGGCCGGGGAAGGTGTTGGCTGGCAGCACCATGCGGGAGAGGCCCGGCACCGCATTGGCCGCTTGCGCGGCTTGCGCGAGGGAAAAGCCGATTAACCGTAATTGCTGCCCCATGGCGGCGGCGGTAAGGGCGGGCAGAGGCGGCGCGCCGATGAAGGCGCAGGCGGCCAGTTTGCCATCCAACATGTTTTTCATCTGTTGGCCGTAATCGCTGGTTTCCATGCGGTTTGGGTGCACGCCCACGCTGGCCAGAATGGCTGGCACCGCCGCCGCACCACTTGCGCCATCTGGCCCTACGCCGATCTCCTGGCCATCCAACGCCGCCAAATTTGAAATGCCTGCATGGGTGGAGACGATTTGCAACACGGAAGGATAAGCCGGAAACAACGCGCGGAAACTCTCCAGCTTTGTCCCCGCGGTCCAGTTGCCCGTGCCCGCCCGCGCCTGCGCCGCCACGGCGATGCTGGAGAGGCCAAGCTGTGCGGCGCCCTCCTCAATCAACAACAGATTGGCGCTGGAGCCGCCGGTGGCGCGGTAGGCGATGTCCACCCCGGTGGCGTTTTTAATAAGCTGCCCCCAGGCTGGCCCGAATATGGTGAAGGCACCGCCTGGCCGCCCCGTGCCCATTATTAACGCGCCGGGCCAGGGCGGTTGCGCAGCGCGTCCCGCGCCCGCCAACGCCAATCCAAACCCAGCCCCCAGAAAACCCCGCCGTGCCAACCTCATAGCAGGCTCCGGCAGCGTTCGAGGGCTGCGATCAGCGCCGTCCGTACCCCCGGCTCCAGTGCCGAATGCCCGGCATCCGGCACCAGGGTCAGGCGGGCTTGCCCCCAGGCGGTGGCAAGTTCAAAGGCGGATTGCGCCGGGCAGATCATGTCGTAGCGCCCCTGCACAATCTCCCCAGGAATATCCTTCAGCCGACCCATATGTGCCAGCAGCCCGCCGGGCGGCAGAAACAAATCATGCCGAAAATAATGCGCCTCGATCCGCGCCAGGCCGATGGCCGTGCGGTCCTGCGCGAAAGCACTGACAGCCTCGCCGCTCGGCAATAGCGTGGAGCAGGAACCCTCATAAATGCTCCATGCCCGGGCCGCTTGGGCCTGGAGCATTGGGTCGGAATCGGTGAGACGCTTGAAATAACCGTTCAGCAGATCGTGGCGTTCCTCAGGTGGCAGAAACTCCGCAAAAGCCGCATGGGCGTCAGGGAAAATCTTTTGCAGCCCGTACAGGAACCATTCCACCTCATGCTCGCGGCCGAGAAATATCCCGCGCAGCACGGCTCCGGCCACGCGCTCAGGATGCGTCTGGGCATAGGCCAATGCCAGAGTAGAGCCCCAGGAGCCGCCAAACAGCACCATGCGCTCGATATTCATGAACTGGCGCAGCGTCTCGATATCCTGGATCAATTGCGGGGTGTTGTTATTCTCCAGCGCGCCCAGCGGGCGGGAGCGCCCGGCCCCGCGCTGATCGAAAATAATCACCCGCCAGATGCTGGGGTCGAAAAACCGTCTGTGCACCGCACCCGCACCAGCACCCGGCCCGCCATGCAGAAACAGCACAGGCTTACCCGCCGGGTTGCCCACCTGCTCCCAATACATCACATGCCCGTCGGTAAGGGGCAGATACCCGGTTTCGAACGGCCCGATTTCTGGAAACAGGTCGCCGCGGGGCATGTTATCGCTCCAGCGCCTGGGCCAGCGTGGCCGTCACGCGTTTGGCTTGTTCGTCGGTCAGGTCTGGGTGGATCGGCAATGCCAGCACACGGGCACCCAGGTTCTCCGCCACAGGCAAGGTCACGCCGTCATGCGCCGCCATATAAGCTGGCTGCTGGTGTAAGGCGCGTGGATAGTAAACCGCATGGCCGATATTGGCCGCCGCAAGCGCGGCCTTTGCGGCCTCGCGCGTGGCTTCGTCCGGTAGCAGCACAGAATAAACCGCCCAGGCGCTTTGCGTGCCCGGCATACGCAAGGGGGTTTCCAGCACATCTTTCAGCGCGGCATCATAAATGCGGGCGATTTCCTCGCGCCTGGCAATCTCGCCCTCGAAAACTTCCAGCTTGGCCAGCAACACGGCGGCCTGCATCGTATCCAGCCTTCCGTTCATGCCGGTTCGCAGAACCTCGTAGCGCGTTGTGCCCTCGCCATGGGTGCGCAACGAACGGTACAGCGCCGCGCGCTCGGAGGACTCAGTAAATAGCGCCCCGCCATCGCCATAAGCGCCCAGCGGTTTGGAAGGGAAGAAGCTGGTGGCCGTGGCGTCCGCCGCTTTGCCCAGCCGCACGCCATCCTGTGCGGCACCAAAGCTCTGCGCGCAATCATCCAGCGTGAACAAGCCTTCACGCGCGGCAATGGCGCTGATGCCAGCCCAATCCGCTGGCTGGCCAAACAAATCCACACCAATGATAGCACGCGGCTTTAATTTTCCCGCGCGTTTCACTGTCTCGATGCGCTCTTGCAGGCTGACGAGGTCGATCTGAAAGCTGCGCGGATCAACATCCACGAATACCGGCGTGGCACCCAGCAGCAGCGGCACCTCGGCGGTGGCGGTGTATGTGAAGGCGGGCAGAAACACCGCATCCCCGCGCCCGATGCCTTCGGCCATCATCGCGATCTGCAGCGCATCCGTGCCGGAGCTTACACTCACGCAATGGGCGGCGCCGCAAAAGGCGGCGAGCTTGCCCTCCAGCTCCAAAACCTCGGGCCCCAGAATATATTGCCCATGCGCCAGCACCGCATCCAGCCGCTCCCTCAAGCCTTGCCCCAGCCGCGCCTGCTGCGCTTTGAGGTCCAGAAACGGAATCGGCGGAAAGTTTTGTGCGTTCATGGGGTGGCAGACTACTCTGCCGCGTGCGGCACGGCGAGACCCGGCGGGGCTAAAAATTCAGGCACCATTTTATGCAGCAATGCCACGGCGCTGGCTTCGTCACCCTCGCGCGCGGCAGCGGTTAGTTCCGCCATGGCAGCGTTCACGGCTCCGAGGTTCACAAGCCTGGGGGTGGCCATCAACAATCCCTCATGCTCTGTCGGCAGGGGCTCCTCAGCACCGTGAAAAAGCTCCTCAAACAGCTTTTCTCCTGGCCGCAGCCCGGTGAATTTAATCTGGATGTCCTCATCCGGCTTCAGCCCCGCCAGACGGATCATCTGCCGCGCGAGGTCAACAATTTTTACCGGCTCGCCCATATCCAGCACAAAAATGCCGCCATCGGGAATGGCTTCCTCCCCGCTGCCTGCGGCAGAAGCCTGCAACACCAGCCCCACAGCCTCGCGCACGGTCATGAAATATCGTTGCATCTCGGGGTCGGTGACGGTGAGTGGCCCGCCTTGAGCCAACTGGCGGCGGAACAGCGGCACAACCGAGCCCGTAGAACCCAGCACATTGCCAAACCGCACCGTTACGCAACGCATTCCATGGCCATCATGCCGCGCCGTTACATCCAGCGCCTGGGCATACATTTCCGCGAGGCGCTTGGAAGCCCCCATAACCGAGCTGGGATTCACCGCCTTGTCGGTCGAGATCAGCACCATCAGCTTCGCCCCGGCGGCAGCGGCGGCATCCGCTACCACCCGCGTGCCCAGCGCGTTGGTGCGCAGGCCTTCCAGCCGGTTCGCCTCCACAATCGGCACATGCTTCAGCGCAGCGGCATGGAACACCAATTCCGGCCGGAAAGAGTCTGCAATGGCCTGGATATGCGCCGCGTCCCGTACATCCGCCACCACCGTCCGGCGCGGCAAAGCCGGGGCCAGCTCTTTAATCTCCAGGTCAATCTGCCAGAGCGCGAATTCAGATGAATCAAGCAGCAGAATTTCCGAAGGGCCAAACCCCGCCACCTGGCGGCACAGCTCTGAGCCGATGCTCCCACCCGCCCCAGTCACCATCACGCGCTGCCCCGCAATAAGCTCGGCCATCGCCTCATGGTCCAGTCGCACCTGGCGGCGGTTCAGCAGATCCTCAATGGCGATGGGCTGCAACGCCACTTTCTGGTCTACTGGCGCTA
>JAGWIE010000363.1 GCA_028866445.1 Rhodospirillales bacterium
GGCAGGGTCGTGGTGATCTGCTCGTGCTTGATCAGCGCGACGGCCATGTTGCGGAACATCGCCTGGCGATGAGAGGAGGTTACGCCGAGTTTCCGGCCGGCAATTCCGTGACGCATGATGAGGTGTTCCTGGTTAGACGATAGTTAGAAAGGTTGATCAGAGCGTTTGGCCAGCTCTTCGATGTTCTCAGGCGGCCAATCGGGCACGTTCATGCCCAGGGAAAGCCCCATGACCGTCAACACTTCCTTGATTTCGTTCAAGGATTTGCGCCCGAAATTTGGGGTGCGCAGCATCTCCTGCTCGCTCTTCTGCACCAGATCGCCAATATATACGATATTGTCGTTCTTGAGGCAGTTGGCGGAACGGACGGAAAGCTCCAGCTCGTCCACCTTGCGCAGCAGGTTGGGGTTGAAGGGAAGTTCGATCCTCGGTTCCTCGGCGCGAGCGCGCTGCGGCTCCTCAAAGTTCACGAACATCGAAAGCTGATCTTGCAGGATGCGGGCGGCGAGCGCCACAGCATCTTCCGGCGTAATGGCGCCGTTGGTCTCAACCTCAAGGATCAGCTTGTCGTAATCGGTCACCTGGCCAACGCGGGTCTTTTCCACCTTGTAGGAAACGCGTTTAACCGGGGAATATATCGCATCGACCGGGATAAGCCCGATCGGCGCGTCTTCCGGGCGATTATTGGCGGCAGGCTCGTAGCCACGGCCATTATTCACGGTGAACTCCATGCCCAGCGTCGCGCCGTCATCCAGCGTGCAGAGCACGAGGTCAGGGTTCATGATCTCGATATCATGCCCAGCCTGAATCTGCCCGGCTTTCACTTCACCGGGGCCGGTGGCGGTGAGCACCATGCGCTTCGGGCCTTCGCCATGCATCTTCACAGCAAGCTGCTTGATGTTCAGTACGATATCCGTCACGTCCTCGCGCACGCCGGCAAGGGTGGAGAATTCATGCAGAACGCCGTCTATCCGCACTGCGGTGACGGCAGCACCTTGCAACGAGGAGAGCAATATACGCCGCAGCGAGTTGCCCAGCGTCATGCCAAAGCCACGCTCCAGCGGCTCAGCGATGATGGTGGCAACGCGCGCCGCATCGGAGCCGAACTCTACATCGAGTTGCTCCGGCTTGATCAATGTCTGCCAATTGCGCTGTAGCGACAAATTCGACTCTTTCAACATCTAGCCCTCCGGCCGGGAGGCGGTGAGGAGAACACCGCCATTTGGGCCTTACAGAAAATACGGTTCCAGCGAATTAGACGCGGCGGCGCTTACGCGGCCGGCAGCCATTATGCGGAATCGGCGTGAGGTCACGAATCGCGGAAATCTGGAAGCCAACGGCCTGGAGGGCGCGAAGCGCACTCTCGCGGCCCGAACCGGGACCGCTCACTTCGATCTCCAGCATTTCCATCCCGTGCTCGCGCGCCTTGCGGCCAGCGTCTTCCGCGGCAACCTGCGCAGCGTAAGGGGTGGATTTGCGGCTACCCTTGAACCCTTGAGAACCAGCCGACGACCAGGCAATGGTGTTGCCCTGCGCATCGGTGATGTTGACCATGGTGTTGTTGAAGCTGGCGAGAACATGCGCGACACCGGAGATGATGTTCTTGCGCTCTTTTTTGCGTGGGCTTCTGGAGGCGGGCTTCGCCATATCTGTCTGATCCTATGTCTAGGGAGGTGTTTA
>JAGWIE010000364.1 GCA_028866445.1 Rhodospirillales bacterium
GACAACCGGTACCACAAACCGGCGCTCTACCAACTGAGCTACGTCCGCCATCCAGGGTATGGCGTCCTAACGCGGTCACGCCAGCGCCGTCAATGGTCTTGCCGCCACCCAGCCCTCCAGGCGCCGCAACGCCTCCTCCAGCACATGCGGCTGTTTGCAGAAGGCAAAACGCGCATAATGGCTTGGCCCCTCCCCCGCGTAAAACGCGGAAACCGGAATGGCCGCCACGCCCGCCTGTTCGGTAATGGCCTCGCAAAACGCCACATCCCCGCCTTCAAACCCCAGCGTGGACACATCCGCGGTAACAAAATAGCTGCCCTGGGCAGGCAAGGTGGCAAAGCCGAGGCGCTTCAGCCCGGAATCCAGCAAATCCCGCCGCGCCTCCAGCCCGCTCGCCAGGCTCTCGAAATACGCATCGGGCTTGGCGAGCCCCAGCGCCACCGCGCGCTGCAAATTAGGCGGGGTGGTGAAGGTGAGGTTTTGGTGCGCCTTGGCCACCAGCCCTATCAGCGCCACCGGACCAGACACGTACCCCACCTTCCAACCCGTGAGCGAAAAGGTTTTGCCCGCACTGCTAATGCGCAAGCTCCGCTCCGCCATGCCTGGCAGCGTGGCCAGGGGAATATGTTTAGCGCCCGAGAACACCAGATGCTCGTAAACCTCGTCACACACGGCATAGGCATCGTGCTGGCGCAGCAGCCCGGCGATGAAGCCCAGCTCATCCACGTTGAACACCTTGCCGGTGGGGTTCATGGGGGAGTTCAAGAGCAACAGCTTGGTCCTGGGGCCGAAAGCGGCGGCAAGCTCCGCCCGCGGCAACGCCCATTCCGGCGGTTGCAGCCGCACCAGCCGGGGCACAGCGCCCAGCATTTTCACCACCGGCAGATAGGTGTCGTAGAGCGGTTCGATCAGCACCACCTCATCGCCAGGGTTCAGCAGCGCCATCAGGCAGGCGGTAATCGCCTCAGTGGCACCGGAGGTGACAACCACGCCCGAAACCGGGTCGATCTGCAGCCCATAGAACCGCGCATTGGCCGCCGCCACCGCCTCACGCAGCTCCGGCACACCGGTCAGCGGCGGGTACTGGTTGCGGCCATCCAGCAACGCCTCCGCCGCCGCGCGCACAATATCCTCCGGCCCTTCGGTATCCGGGAAGCCCTGGCCGAGATTAATGGCGTTATGCTTCACCGCCAAGGCGGACATAATTGTGAAGATTGTTGTGCCCATTCCGGCAAGCAGGGCGTTGGCGTTTTTCACGGTGCGGGGGAACCCTTTGTCATTGCCGGAATTTACCCGCCCAAAGCAGAGGCGGCAAGATTGCACAAAATTTAGGCTAAAATCGCCACCGCTTGAGCAAAACCTCGTTTTGGCCTTTGATAACTTTGCCGCAACCGCGGCACCGCACGGAAAACCATTCTGGCATAGCTTGTGCTAAGTGTGAATTGTCAGCCCATTGGCTGACGCGCGCTTGCCCACCGGCTGCCCGGGGCGGGGTTACGGGCGTGCTGTCCGACGAACCAAGGAGGGCGCGGGCCCCGGGCCCTGCGTGAACCAGATGAAGAAGATCGAAGCGATCATCAAGCCGTTCAAGCTGGATGAAGTGAAGGAAGCGCTGCACGAGGTTGGCCTTCAGGGCATCACTGTCGTCGAGGCCAAGGGGTTCGGGCGGCAGAA
>JAGWIE010000365.1 GCA_028866445.1 Rhodospirillales bacterium
CGCCTGCGCCGCCACCTGCCCGCCGAACGTGCGCTTCCAGGGTTCGGTGGTCACCGCCCCGCGATATAAATCCACGTCCAGCTCTTCAACATTCAAAAGCCGGACGAGGTTGGCGACACTACCGCCGGGTAAGTCGATCGCCATCCTTACAGCCCCCGCATCGTGCAAAAGCTTTCCAGCGGCGCCCGACTAGAGCGTAGCTGGTTTACCGGCGCTGCTTCGTCAGCATAGCCCAGCGCCATGCCGGAAAAGAGAATTTCACCGGGGTCGAGTTCCAGAAACGCAGCCAATGTGTCCGGCCAGTTGCTCCAGCTTTCCTGCGGGCAAGTGGCCAACCCGCGTTCAACGGCCAGCAGCATAATCGTCTGCATCAACATGCCCATATCCGACCATTGCGGCGGCCCAAAACGCCGGTCCAGCGAGAAAAACAACGCCACCGGCGCGCCGAAGCAGCGGTAATTCTCGTCAAACTGCTTCAATCGCCCGGCCTTATCCTCTCGCGCAATGCCAAGCAGCGCATAAAGCTCCTCGCCAAGCTGGAAGCGGTAGCTCCGGTGCGGCTCCCACAAGTTCGGGGGATACACATCGTATTGCGCGGCCTCCCGCTCGCCTGCCGCAACACGCCCGGCCACCAGCGCTCGCAACGCCTCCAGCGGTGCACCCGCCAGCACATGCACCCGCCAAGGCTGTACATTCCCGCCTGAGGGTGCACGCCGCGCCAGGTCAAGAATCTCCAAAAGCATTTCCCTGGGCACGGGTTTTGACAAAAATGCCCGCACAGACATGCGCTGCCGCACCGCATCGCTTACCGAAACAGCTTCCATTTAACTCTACCCTTTGCGCAATGCCTTTATTGCCATGTCCGCCACGAATTCCGCGTAGGCCTCGCGCATTCCGTCTGCTATTTCCGGCACGCCGAAAGCATATTTCAAGGATTTCGCGCTGTAGAAAAACTGGTCGCACGCGCCGGTTATGGCAAGGTAGAAATGCATGGGTGCCACCTCGCGGAACGCCCCCGCCTCCACCCCCTGGCGCAACAGCGCCGCCTGCGCCGTTGCCAATGGCTTTACAAAAAAGGCGTTCAGCTCGCGCACCACCGCCTCATCCTTACTCTCCAGCAACTCGTGCAGCAGCCGGTTGAGGTAAGGGTGCCTGGCGTAGGTGTTGATAATGCCAGAAACGTGGATACGGATTTTCTGCTCAGGTGCCAGCGGCATTTCCACCAGGCTGTTCAGCTGCGCCAGCGCCGTTTCAGCATCGCGCCGCACCAGCGCCAGCAACAACCCCTCCTTATTGCGGAAATGGTATTTCACCAGCGCGGCATTAAGGTTGGAGGCGGCCGCCACATCGCTCAGCGAAACCTCGGTGGAATTCCGTTCGGTGAGAATCTGGCTCACCGCCTCCAGCAACTGCGCGGCGGAGTTTCGGCGGGGGCGAGGAGATACTTCAGCGTTCACAAATACCATCAATCCAACAGCAACACCACCAGTCTATGGTCAGCCATTCGGCAAAGCAAGATTTTTGCTTAATTATTTAATTAAATTACTATTGCCTGTTCTTTCCGTCGCGTTACTCTCTTTTCAGGAGGATATCCCATGCTGCGCACCCGTTTCACCGAAATTTTCGGCATCAAACACCCCATCGTGCAAGGCGGGATGCAATGGGT
>JAGWIE010000366.1 GCA_028866445.1 Rhodospirillales bacterium
GCACAGGCTGCTGGAAATGGGGGCCAAGGCCGCGTTGATAAAAGGCGGGCATGGCGACGAGGCGGAATTGACCGACTTGCTGGTAACGCCGGAAGGCGTGGTGGCCATCACCCTGCCGCGTATTGAAAGCCGTAACACCCACGGCACCGGCTGCACCATGTCCTCGGCCATTGCCACCGGGCTGGCGCAAGGGCTGGGGCTGGAAGCGGCAGTGCGCCGGGCACGGGATTATTTACAGGCGGCCATTGCCACCGCTCCGGGCATTGGTGCCGGGCACGGGCCGGTGAATCATCTGGCATCCTTTTAACCACTTCTTTTACAAACAGATACTAACAAGCCGTTAGTATGTTCCACGTGGAACATTGCTGTGTTGATTGGCTTGGGCTAAGCAGGAAATGCTTCAAACCGGGGAAATAACATGTCCTGGCTGCATAATCCGCTTAACGGCCCAGAAGGCGGGGCTGTGCTTGTCATCACCCCCATCACGCATGACATTGGCGGCCTGCGCGTGCGCCGCGCTTTGCCACACGCGAAGCGCCGCATGGTGGGGCCGTTCGTGTTTCTGGACCATATTGGCCCCGCAACCATGGAGCCTGGCCACGGGCTGGATGTACGGCCGCACCCGCATATCGGCCTCGCCACCATCACCTATTTAATGCAGGGCCGGATTTTCCACCGGGACACACTGGGCAGTGCGCAGGAAATTCGCCCCGGCGAGGTAAACTGGATGACCGCCGGGCGCGGCATCGCGCATTCCGAGCGTACGCCGCCGCAAGCGAGACAAACCGGACAGCCCATGCTCGGCATCCAGAGCTGGGTGGCGCTGCCGAAAGAGGCTGAGGAAACCGCACCCGGTTTTTTCCATCACCAGGGCGGGCATTTGCCGCAGCTTGAGGATGGCGGCATCGTCGCGCGCGTTATCGCGGGCTCTGCTTATGGCGAAACCTCGCCAGTGAAAGTGTTCTCCGGCACGCTTTATGTGGATGCGAGCCTGGAAGCCGGGGCCAGCATGCCGCTGCCGGATGAACACGAGGAACGCTCCGTGCAGATTGTATCGGGTGAAATCGAGATCGCCGGGGAGCGGTTTGGCGAGGGGCAATTGCTTATCTTCCGCCCTGGCGATGCCATCACCATTCGCGCACTCACCGATAGCCGGCTGATGCTGCTGGGTGGCGCGCCGCTGGACGGCCCCCGCCATATCTGGTGGAATTTTGTTTCAAGCTCGACAGAGCGGATCGAACAGGCGAAACAGGACTGGCAACAACGCCGCTTCGGGCTCGTGCCCGGAGACGAGACAGAGTTCATCCCGCTGCCGGGAGAAAAACCGGCGGGCGCATAAGGAGAGAGGCATGAGCGAGAGCGTAACCGTTACCGTCACCCGGCAGGAAGATTTCCGGTTTCTCGTGGAATTCGGGCCGCAATACGCCACGATGATCGCGGATGAACCCATGCCCATCGGGGTCGATTCCGGCCCGTCGCCGCAGCATCTGCTGGCGGCCTCCGTCGCCAATTGCCTCTGCGCCAGCCTCACATTCGCCTGCCGGAAATACCATGAGGACCCCGGCGAGTTCTCCGCCACCGTCACCTGCGAAATCGGCCGCAATGAGAAGAAGCGGTTGCGGGTGACCCTGCTCGATGTCCGCAT
>JAGWIE010000367.1 GCA_028866445.1 Rhodospirillales bacterium
CCAGGTGCCGATTCTGTGCTGCGCGCTTACCAGGCCCAGCAGCGGCCCATCAACATGGCGATGCTTCTGGGAATGGACGCGCTGGACCGGTTGTTTTCCACCAATTTCCCGCCCGTGCGGCTGGCGCGGGATTTAGGCCTGGCGGCGGTCGAGCGGATGCCGCGCCTGAAGCAACGCTTTATGCGCGCGGCAATGGGGCGGTAAGGCCGTAAAATAACTCACCAAACTGCCCGGAAGGGCGTTTTTTTGTGTAAGCAGGCAGCATGTTCCTCACGCTGCTTATCCTCCTCGCCGCCATTGTGCTCGCCGTGCCTTTATCCCGTTATGCGGGGCTGGGCAGTATTCTTGGTTACCTCGCCGTGGGGGTGGTGATCGGCCCCTCCGTAACGGGGCTGATTACCAATGTGAACGAGATCAGCGATGTGTCGGAACTCGGCGTGACAATGCTGTTATTCCTCATCGGACTAGAGCTGCGGCCGCATCGCCTATGGGTTCTGCGCAAGGCGGTGTTCGGCATGGGTGCGGGGCAGATGGTGCCAACCTCCCTGGTGCTGGCGGGCATTATCATGTTGTTCGGCGTACCAGGGCGGGACGCCGTGGTGCTGGGTATTGGGCTCGCCCTCTCCTCCACCGCCATTGCCCTGCCGCTGCTCTCTGAGCGTAATCTGCTGCCCACCATTCCGGGGCGCGATGCTTTTGCCGTGCTGCTGTTTCAAGATATGGCGGCGATTCCGGTTTTGGCCCTGCTACCCATTCTGGCGGGCAGCGGATTGCCGCATTTCTCGTGGGAGGATGTGGCGCGGGGGGCAGCCGTGGTGGCGGTGATTCTGGGCGGCGGCATTTTGCTGGTGCCGCATCTTTTCCGCATGGTGGCAGCGGCAAAAGCGCCAGAGGTGTTCACCGCCACGGCACTGTTGCTGGTGGTGGGTACGGCGGCGCTGGCAAATTGGGCTGGGCTTTCGGCCTCTCTGGGCGCGTTTCTGGCCGGGGTGATGGTTTCAGATTCCGATTACCGGCATGAGCTACAGGCCGATATCGAGCCCTTCGAGGGGCTGCTGCTAGGGTTTTTCTTTATCTCTGTTGGCATGTCCACCGATATTGGCCTGTTGCTGCACAAGCCTCTGGAGATTTTGCTGCTGGTGGGCGGGCTAACCATGGTGAAGGCGGGTATTGCTTTCATGGTCAGCTTTCTGCGGCGGCGGCTTACCGGGGCGGCCTTGCGGTTTGCCCTGGCCCTGCCGGAGGGCAGCGAATTCGGGTTCGTGCTGTTCGCCGCCGCCGTGGCACAGGGCACACTGGATAAAACCTTGGCGGCGGAGGCTACGCTGGTCATCGCACTCTCTATGATGGTCGCCCCGGTGCTGTTCTCACTCTCCGAACGTTTTGCCATGCCAAGGCTGGAAGCCAGAAAACAGCAACGCCCGTTCGACAGGCTGGAAGATTTACAAGCGGCCCCTGTTATCATCTGCGGTTTTGGCCGTGTGGGGCAGATTATCGGGCGGGTTCTGGCCATGCAGAAAATCCGCTTCACCGCGCTGGACCGCAGCTCTACCCAGGTGGATTTTATCCGCCGGTTCGGGGTGAAAGTGTTCTACGGCGACCCCACGCGCGAGGAGCTGATGCGCTCCGC
>JAGWIE010000368.1 GCA_028866445.1 Rhodospirillales bacterium
GGTAATTGTTGAAGCAATTGACCGTAGATTTGAATCGGCTTGAAGGACTTCGCGGTTCCTGCGCGCTCAAGGGCGGGTGAGATCGCGGGGCCGAGGCAATGGGTCAGCGCGGGCATCTCAATGGTGCTGAAGCATTTCATGCGGCGGCGCAGAATAAAGGGCAGGCGCCCGGCAAGCTGCCCGCCCAGCTCCGCGGTGACTTCCTGGTACGCGCCGCCCGAGGCAAGCTCCAGCCACCATGGTTCATGAAAAATTGTCGGCGAGAACGGCATCCTCAGCGTGTGAGGGAGGCGCTCGCCGAAGCCAGTATTAAGCACTCTCTCTTTTACCCCATGAAATGCAGGTAAGAGTCTGTGCCCTAAAATGCCGGATCGCAAGATCTCAGTTTGGAACTATCCGTAAGTGGTACTGGCCTATCGCCCAGTTGATGGATGTTTGGAACGCGATCATTTCAACGTCTCACGCGGGTTGAAGCCGGGCTGTTCCCAGCCTTGCAGAAAATTCCGTAACGCCTCATCAGCGGGGCCCACAACCACGTTCAGCTTCACGTGTAAATCGCCCGCCGCATGCTTGCCATGGGCCGGCACGCCCCGCCCGCGCAACCGCATTTCGCTGCCGCTTTCCGCGCCGGGGCGAATGGTCATCGCCACCTCGCCCGCCGGGGTGGGGATGGTGATTTTGGCACCCAGCACTGCCTCCTTCAGCGAAACCGGCACGTCCATATGGATGTTACGGCCCACCCGGCGGTAGAATTTATGTGGTGTGACATGCAGCTCGATCAGCGCATCCCCGGTCGGGCCGCCGTTCATGCCAGCATCGCCTTTGCCACGCAGGCGCAGCGTATCGCCCTCTTCCGTGCCGGGGGGGATTTTTACATCCAGGGTGCCACCATCGGGCAGCGTTATACGCCTGGTGGCGCCGTTCACCGCCTCAAGAAACGTCACCTCCAGGCTGTATTGGCGGTCATGCCCCTTGGCCGGGCCGCGTGGGCGCTGATTAAAGATGTTTGAAAACAGGTCTTCAAAATTTGCACCGCCAGTTGAGTAGGCGTGATGCGCGCCTGGCCCTGCCTCGGCATATTGCCGCCAGCCTGGCCCTGGCCCGCGCTCAGCGCCGGAAGCATCAATCTCGCCACGGTCAAATCTTGCCCGCTTTTCGGTATCGCTTAGCAGGTCATAAGCGCCGGAAATGGCCTTGAACGCGTCTTCCGCCTGCTTGTTGCCGGGGTTGAGATCTGGATGGTGCTTTTTCGCCAGCTTGCGGTAAGCGGAACGGATTTCCTCAGCACTTGCCGCTTTCTTCACCCCTAAAATCTTATACGGATCGTCCGCCATGCTTCTGCCTATGCCCTGGGTAACTTCGATTTACCCATACATAAGAACCAGAGCCGGTATTTATCAACGTCTGTTCATCGGCCTGCTTCGCGGCGTGCGATGAGCTGTTTGATCTGAGCGAGGAGAAACTGGTGGTCGAAAGGTGGTTCTTCCTCCGGCCCTTCCTCGCAGAGCGCGCTGGCTTTGGCAGCCACTTTCTCAACAGAGCCACAAAGCACAACTTCGATATCCGGGTGCTCCGCGCGCGCCCATTGCGCCAGCTCGAACCCGATCTGCCCGCGTGAAAACA
>JAGWIE010000048.1 GCA_028866445.1 Rhodospirillales bacterium
TTGCGGAGCAACAGCCTGATGCCCCGCAGGCCGAGCGCCGGGTTGGGCTCGGGGCTGTCCGGCAAATAGCGGGAGAGGGCTTCCACCTCCTTGTCCGACCCCCAATCCAGCAACCGGATGGTGACGGGGTCGCCATCCATGGCCTCGACAATATGCTGGTAGATGCGCGCCTGGGTGTCTTCATCAGGGGCGGCGTCGCGGTTCATGAACATGAATTCGGTACGCAGCAGGCCGATGCCACGCGCGCCGGATTCAGCGATCATTTTCAGCTCGAAAGGCAGTTCCAGATTGGCCTGCAATTCAACCGGCGCGCCGCAGCGGGTTTGCGCCGGGAGGTGCTGCAGCCGCGACAAGGCACGTTTGGCGCGGGTCTGGGCGAGGTGCTTTTTGCGCGCGGCCTCGATGCTGGGGCGGGACGGGTTGAGAAGAATTTCGCCGGTTTCACCATCGATGATGGTGAAAGTGCCGGGGGGGGCTTTTTCCAGCAGGCCGGTAACGCCCAGCACGGCGGGCAGGCCGAGGGCGCGCAGCATGACGGCGGTATGGCCATCCAGCCCGCCCTCGGCGGTGACGATGCCGGCAAAATGCGAGGGCTGGATGAGGGCGGCTTCTGCGGGGCGCAGGTCTCGCGCGGCCAGGATGCTGCCTTGTGGCAAGCTCTCGAAGGACCGGAAGGGCTGGCGGGTGAGGTTACGGATGAGGCGGCGCGCGACCTCCCTCACCTCATCGGCGCGGCGCTGGCGGCTGGCTTTATCGCCGCCGGGCTGCGTTAAAATCGCTTCGGCCTGGGCTTCCGCTTCCGCTTGGGTGGCGGCTTCGGCGCTGTTTTCACCCGCCTGAATCCGTGCCTTGATGCCGCGCAGGAGCCGGGTGGGGCCGAGCATGTGCAGATACACATCCAGCAGCGGGGCGATTTCTGCCTGGCTGTCCTTAGGCAAGGCGGTGAGGCGAAGTTTAAGTTTTTGGAGCTGCTTGCGCGAACGAGAGACTGCGTCTTCCAACCGGTTAAGTTCTTCGGGAATGTCTGCCGGTTTATGCTGGGAAATAACGAGGCTGGTTTCCACCGCCTCGTGTAACCGGCCAAAGGCGATGCCGGGCACGGCTGGTTGGCCGATGAGGCGTTTTTCCGGCGGGTTAGTCGGTTTCATGGAAGCCTGCCTCGATGAGCACCATGATGGCGTCGAGAGCTTCCCTTGCGTCGAATCCCTCAGCGGAGAGCGTGATTGTGCTGCCGACGCCAGCACCCAGCATCATCAACCCCATGATGGAGCGGGCGGAGACAGATTGGCCATCCTTCGCGACATCGACATTGGCGGAGAATTGCTCAGCGAGCGTGACAAGTTTGGCGGCGGCACGGGCGTGCAGGCCCCGGCGGTTGACGATGCCGATTTCGGCGGAAAGGACGGTTCCCTCCATGCTATTCGGCCGCGTTGCAGGTGGCCTGGCCGAGGGGCTGGAGCTCGTGCCCGTTGCAAATGTATTTTTTGCCGGCTGCTTCTGCGATTCGTACGGTTTCAGCAAGGGTCATCTGGCCACGAATTTTGGCCAGTTTCACCAGCATGGGCAGATTCACGCCTCCCAGAACCTCGATGTTCGGCTGCGAGGCCATTGACATGGCAAGGTTGGAAGGGGTGCCACCGAACATGTCGGTGAGCAGGATGACGCCATCGCCGTTATCCACCTCCGCGATGCGGCGGGCGATTTCGGCCTTCTGGCCTTCAAATGCGGCATCGGATTCGATGCAGACCGTGGCGAGCTGCTGCTGCTTGCCGACTACATGTTCCATGGCATCGCGCATGGCCAAGGCCAGCGTGCCGTGAGTGACGAGAACAAGACCGATCATTGGAGGTGACTCATCCCTTCTCGGGCGATGCCAGGTTTGGCGCCAAGGAACTTCGCCGCTTCCCGGTGTGTTACACCGACGCGCCACCCGCGCTGAGCGAGATGGGTATTTAATTTCTCAACCATATAAACCGATCTATGTTGTCCACCGGTACATCCGACACATATTGTTGCATATTTTTTTCCTTCCTGCACGAACCTCGGCAGTAAAAATTCAAGAAGATTCAAAACTTTATTGAAGTATTCCGTAAAATCAGCGCCTTGTTCGATAAAGCTCCCAACCGGGGCGTCTAATCCCGAAAGGGATGAAAGATTTGGTTCGTAATGCGGATTCCTCAAGAAGCGTGCATCGAAGACCAGATCTGCTTCCGGCGGAAGACCGTTGGCGTAGGAGAAGGAAACCAGGGAAATAACCAGGCCTGGAGAGGTGACTCCATAGCGCAGTTCCACCATGCCGCGCAGTTTGGGCAAAGGCAGGGCGGAGGTATCCACCAGCCAATCCGCCGCTTGGGCAAGGGGGGCGGTGAGTTCGCGCTCCAACGCGATGCCATCCGCGATGGCACCGGTTTGCGCCAGAGGGTGGCGGCGGCGGGATTCGGAATAGCGGCGGAGCAACATCGCATCGCTGGCGGTGGTGTAGATAAGGAAAAGCTCCAGGCCCTTATGCTGGCGAAGGCTGGCGATTGCATGCAGTACTGAATTGGCAGAGAAGCCGCGTGAACGCGCATCCACCCCGATGGCAAGGTTACGGCGGGCCTGGGTGGTGAGGGTTTCCAGAGTGTCGAGCGGAGGGTTGTCGACTGTTTCAAAACCCAGATCTTCCAGCGCCCGCAGAACGGAGTTTTTGCCCGCTCCGGAGAGCCCGGTGACGAGCACGATGCTGAGAGCTTCCGGCGGATTGCTCATGCGGCAAAAGCGCCTGCTTGTTGGGTGATGCGCCCGCAAGCAGCTTCCAGCGCAAGGGTCGCGCGCGCGGCGGCGGCGGGGTGAGCGGCGTCCAGCATTATTTCCGGCAGGTTGAGTTCCGGGTGTTGGCGTGGAGTGGGCAGGCGATCGGGCAGCTCGGCGCTGAGCGTAATGACCAGCCGGAGCCTGACAGGGGCGATGTAGGGAAGGCGGAAGAGGCCAAGGCCGCGCACCTCCAGCAGGCCAGCCAGGGCGGGCGGGGGGCTGGCCATGCTATTTTCAATCATCACCTGATCATCGGCGACGAGGGTGAAGCCCTTATCGATCAGCCGCAGAAGCAGGTCTGATTTCCCCGCGCCGGAAGGCCCGAGGAGCAGCAAAGCATCGCCGCCTGGCTGGTTTTGCCTGGCGGCACAGGAGGCGTGCCAATGCATGGTGCACTGACTGTGGCAAAATTTGGGGGAAGGCGAAAGGGCCCGGCAGATTACGATTGCCTGCCGGGTTGTGCCTCAGCTTTCGGATGGCTCGTAGCCCGGGGTTTCCAGCATGGCGCGATCGGAGACTTCTACCAGGGCGGCGCGGTCGAACCCGTTGAAGGCTGTGCGCAGACAGGTGCCGTAGGCGCCGAGCTGGCCGATCTCGATCCAGTCTCCCTCGGCCACATCATCCGGCAGGAGAAACGGGCCGTTCATCACGTCCAGCGAATCGCAGCTAGGGCCGAAAAAGCCAAAAGCTGCATCTGGCGCACCCTGGCTGGCGCTTGCGCGCAGCAGGCGGGAGGGGAAGCGGAACCGTAAGGCCCCGGCATCGGCGAGGGCGCCGTAAACGCCGTCGTTAATATAAAGCATGTTGTCGCGGCGCATTTGCACCTGCACCACCACGGAAGCGCCGCCGCCGACCAGAGCGCGGCCAGGTTCGGCCCAGAGTTTCAAGCCGGGCATTTGCAATGCGTCGTAGGCGGCGTCGATCTCAGACATGAAGTCACCGAGGGGAGGTGGATTCATGTCTGGGTATGCAACGGGAAAGCCGCCGCCGATATCCAGCACGTCTATTTGCACGCCAGAGGCTCGGATCACCTCGCCCGCGAGCTGCATGGCATCGCGCCAGGCCAGCGGGTCCAGGCATTGGGAGCCGACATGGAAGGCGAGGCCGAGCTTGGCCGCCAGGGGCCGCGCGGCGCGCAGCAGGGCGATGGCGGCTTCCGGCTCGGCGCCGAATTTCTTGGAGAGGTTGATGGCAGCACCGGTTTCCGGTAGGGCAAGACGGATGAACAGGCCGGGCTTGGTTCCCAGCTTGGCGGCTTCCGGCTTGCCTAGCTCCTGCAAGATCTTGGTAAGTTCGCTCTCGGAATCGAGTACGAAGTCGCGCACATTATGATGCATCCAGGCTTCGCGGATGGCGGAGCGGGCTTTCACCGGGTGCATGAAATGGATTTCAGCGCCAGGGAACAGGCGGCGGACAAGCTGGACTTCAGAGATGGAGGCGCAATCGAAATGGCGGACCCCGCCATCCCACACGGCGCGCAGCACGGCGGGTTCCGGGTTGCACTTTACGGCGTAGAGCACATCGCCATTGAAGGCGGTGCAGAAAGCGCTGGCGGCGCTGCTGATGACGCCTGGGCGCACGCAATGCAGAGGCTCCTCTGGGCGGAGGGTTTTCACCATTTCAATCACGCTGGGGAAGGTTTTGCCTTCGGCGCGAAGCGAGATGTGGCGGTGCAGCGGACTGACAGCCGTGGGGCTTTCGATCAGGCTCATTGTTTAGTCCTCGGCAAACGGAGGCAGGCAGAGCTTAACTCGCCGCGCTCTCGAAACATAAATGAAAATTACGGGAATGATGGCGCGCGACGCCTCAGCCGTAAGGCTTGTTTCAGATGTTTGTCTGAGGACTTCGCATCGTTATGAACCGCTCGAGCAGCAACACCAAAACTCTCCCAATTGATCCCGGCTTCAAGGGAAGCCGATTCTACCAGGATGCGTCTCGTCGTTACTGTACCTGGATTACCCAGGTTCGCGGCACGTGCGATGCATCGGATTCGCTCCTCTTGAGAGCGTACGGTCGGGCTTTAGAGTAGAAAGTGCCGATCGTGGTATGTTATTTTTTATGGCCTCCCATTCTGCTCAAGGGAAAAGGTTTCAGGCCATTATGCGGGCTGGGACGGGCGCCATGTTGCTGCGAGATGCCTCAAGGTTTTGGCTGTCCTGCCGGTGGTCTATGGCCATGTAGCCGCGGCCCCAATTGGTCTCGATAAAATCCTCTACGCCCAGTGTCTGAAGTTTTTTGCGGATCTTGCAGATAAACACGTCGATGATTTTCGGATTTGGTTCGTCCAACCCGCCATAAAGATGGTCGAGGATTGCTTCCTTGCTTAGAACGACGCCTTTACGCAGTGCTAGGATTTCTGCGATCTGGTACTCCTTTTTGGTTAGCGTAACCGGCTTACCGTTCGCGTAGATTTTTTTCGCGTTCATATTGATTTCGACCTGGCCGAGCCGCAGCGCATTTTCATGGAAGCCGCGGGAGCGGCGGATAAGGTTTTGTACCTTCATGAAAACTTCTTCGTGAGAGAGGGCGTCTACAATCAAATCATCCGCGCCGGTTTGCAGCACGCGCAGGCGTATGGCTTCGCTCATGGAGCGAGCTACGGCGATGATTGGTGCGCGCACACGGGCGAGGCGCAGCTTGCGGATGAGTTCAAGGTCTCCCAGCCGGTTTTCCGATAGCCGCAGCAGGATCGCGTCGTAATCATAGAATTTAACGAGGTCCAAAACCTCTTCGCCGTCGTTGGTTTCGTCAACGATCGCCATGCGGGACCGAAGAAAGGCAGTGAGTAAGTCTTTTTTGTTTGAGATTGTCTCAAAAGACAGGATTTTCACGGAAGCCTCCATTAAGATGAGGCAATAAATACAACCAATGAGGGTAATCGTCAACAAAAATTTTCAATCATCGCGTGTATAGTATAAAAATTAAGATGTAGTGGCAAAAATGATTAATAATTGGTTTTTTATGCGCACATGGTTTAATGGCATGTTAGCGAAATGTTCCCAGGTAAGGCCCAAGGACTAATCAAGGTATCTATAAACCGACGAATCGCTCATTCCGCTCGCGGCGAAATTTGTTTGAGGTCAAGCTTCTGCCAAATCTGCGCTGACAGCCAAGTGGAAATCGGCCTTAGCTGTGATGTGTTTCAGCAGCGCGCGGGCGGTGTTTTGCCATAGCGGAGGGGTGAATTCGGCCGCAATGCGTGCCGCCATGGTAGCAACAAGTTCTGGCTGTTCAATCCAGAGCCGGATTTTCTCCTGGGCATCGGTGAGGTTATCAGGGTCGAAATAGCAGCAAAAGCCGCCCCCGGCCTCCGGGATGGCGGAGCTGCTCGAAGCCGCAACAGGCTTGCCGTGGCAGAGGGATTCCGTGACCGGCAGGCCCCAGCCTTCATAAAGAGACGGGTAAAGGGTGAAGAGGCAATGTTGATAGAGGGCGGCGAGTTGGGTTTCCGATGGTTGATCCACGAACAGGATTTTGCCACCGAGATGTGAGGCGTTTTCGAGTTGTTGCATCAGGTCTGAGGTTAACCAGCCGGATTTGCCAGCGAAAACCAGGACCGGCACGCCGTTGGCGGGCGGGTTGTTTATGAGGTGCCGCCACACGCGCAACATGCTACCATGATTTTTGCGGGCTTCGATGGTGCCAACCATGAGCACATAAGGTTGTGCGATGGGGCGTGGCAGGGCTGACGCTGTAACGCGGCCATTCCCGCCAGTGGGCAAAAGCGTGCGCGGGGGCAATTTGCGGTCCCGGCGTTCCAGGCAGAATTTCAGGTCGTTCAGCGTGTGGGTGGAAATGGCGAAGACGCGGCTGGCCTGGGGGATTGTCTCATCCAGCCAAAGCGAAAAATCCCGCACCATGGATGATGTGCACCATTCAGGAAACAGATCGGGGATCATGTCATGCGCGAAGAGGCCAAAATGCGCGCCAACGCTGGCAAGATTGGCCAGGAAGGCGGGGGAGTATGGGCGTTCCCACGAAGCACCAAGATTGATCAGCCAATCGCCAGGTTGCAGCTTGAGGGGTTTGGGGTCTGGTTCGAAAGCCGCGTTGATTGTTGTCGGGGTGGGCCGAGGTGCTGAGCGGGCAACACTAAGGCCAGCCTTGGCCAAGGTTTTTAGCGCCAGGCCGCCACTGATGCCGGCGCGGTAGAGTTCACCCAGCGGCAGGCGGTACGCCAAGGGAAGGCGGCGCACTACACTGAACAGACGCGAGGGCTGGGCGGCAGGCGCCGGTTCCGGCGCGGGCACGGGTGCGAGAGTCTGCGGGAGCAGGTCTGACATTGTGCGGATGCGCGCTTCCAGGTTCGCGAAATTCACCGGCAAAAGACGAGTGCCGAAATCGTTGCGGCGGCAGAAGCCGACTTCGTAGCCCTCACCGGAAAGGCGGGCGGCGGCGGCGCAAACCTCGAAGCTGAAACGTTGGATACCTGTTGGTCGTTTGGCTGTTTGGAAAAACCGGATTAAATCGTCAACGTCCAGCCAGACCGTCATTGTACCACCTTAAATTGCTTTGCGTTGTTTTAGACGGTTGATGAAAAGGACGCTACTACCCATGGTAATTGCCGGGATTGCGCCGGGAAATGACGCTGGGTAACCTGCCGCTTATGGCAAGATTTATAACTGGCGGGTTGGTTCTGGCGTTCTCTCTGGCGGGGGTGGCGCAAGGCGCGCAATTGCCCGCGCGTGCGCCAGGGCTGTGGCAGAGCACCAGCAGCGTGACCGGCCCGGATGGCAAGCCGATGGCCCAGGCGCAGAATGTGATTACACTGACCTGCGTGGACCCGGCGACGGATTGGAAATTTCTGCTCTCTGGCCAGGGGCGTTGCAGCCAGCTTGATCTTACCGGGGCGGGCGCGAACTATACCATTGATGGCCGTTGCGAGCAGCCGGGCGGGCAGGTGACAATCCATGAAAAGCTTGATTACGTGAGCAACAAAACCGTGCAGTTGAATGCGGTTTTCACCACGTCTTCCGGCAAGATGTCGGTGGCTTCCAGCCTGCAATGGCAGGGGCCGTGCGTGGATGGGATGCAGCCGGGCGATGAAGGGCAGGTCGTGGATGGCAATTTCGTGAAGGCCGGTAATATCAATCAGTCAAACTACCCCTGACATGAACAAGGCGGCGCGCGGGACTCTCACCCGGCCGGATTTTGGGCGGTTGGGGATTATGGCGGTGCTGGGTTTTTCCTCCGGCCTGCCCTGGGCGCTTTCCGGGCCAACGCTGCGGCTATGGATGGCCAGCGAGCATGTGGCACTTGGGCTGATTGGGCTGACGGCGAATATTGGGCTAGCCTATCTGCTGAAATTCGTCTGGGCGCCGTTTTTTGATGAAGCGAAGCCACCGTTTTTAGGGCGGCGGCGGGGGTGGTTGATTCCGGTGCAACTGGCTCTGGCGCTGAGTATCGCGGCATTGGCGCTGAGCGACCCTGCCAAGAATGTATGGCTGAGCCTTGGGCTGGGCGCGTTGGTGGCGTTTTGCTCGGCCAGCCAGGACATTATCATCGACGCCTGGCGAATTGAGAGTTTCGAGCCACGCTTGCAAGGCACGGCCCTGGCGGGGGAAGTTTGGGGCTACCG
>JAGWIE010000049.1 GCA_028866445.1 Rhodospirillales bacterium
CAATGGAGGCACCGTTCAATTTGCCCCGCACGGTCTAGCGGCAAATTGGCAAAATGCCGCAAGCATCCCGCCGAATACGTCCAATTATAATTTTTCGTCGACGGTTGGCGCCACCGATCAATTCACGGTTGGAAATCTCTCGGTCTTGACGGAAAGCGTTGGCGGCATCTTCATTGTATCGACGGCGGAAAATATCTCTGGCGGCCTTCATACCTATTCCCGACAATGGGGCGGCGCTGGAGGAAGCGCCATTCAATCTGGATCGGCAAGCACGCTAACTAACGGCTACCTGACCTATGGGGACAGTCCCAGCGGAGACCCTAACACCAATGCGGCATGGACCGTTGCAGGCGTGAACGGCATGACAATCGGCTACTCTCTGGCTTCCTGATGAGCAACACAATTCAAGTCAATCAAGCGGGCGTTTTCGCAGCGACAAAAACGCAAGCGAATATGAGCGTCCAGCAGGCAGGGGTTTTCGTCTCTGGAAAGACCATTCCGCAAGTGCGCATGAACCAAATTGGTGTGTATGTGGCAACCAAAAACACAAAAACCCTGTATTGTTGGGCGCGGCAAACCGACTTTCCTTTAATCCAGGCGGTCAGCACCCCCATCACTATTACCTATCAGGCTCCCTGATGCTAACCATCAACCCCATCACCACGCCCGGATATACCGGCGTGCCCATGGAGATATCGGGCACAATCTGGCCAGCAACTCACCGCCTCAATATCGGCATCACGGAAAACGAAAACACGGCGCCGGCCATGATGACGCAGATCGGCGCCAATGATGCAGGGTTGTGGTCGATTACCTTGACGCCGAACTGGACGGGGCCAGTCTTCGTCTGGGCGCAGGAATTGGCGCTTACTGACGACAAAGTGCTTTTGGCGGTCTCGCGGGATCGTGGCTATTCTTTTGAGGATGAGCGCGCCGCCACGCTGGGCGCGCCCGGGCAAAGGACTGCCGTAGTACAGTTCCGGCGTTTAGGGATGGGCCGCGATGTCGTATTCCGGTTGCGCTGGTCAACCGCCTATCGCACCGCCCTTCAGGGCGCCTTTATCGATGTGGAGCCCTGCCAGTCGTGACGCAGACCTTCCTGCCGCAATTCAATATGCCGATCGTCAACAAAGACGGCAAAGCGTCGATGCAGCTCCAGCAATTCTTTATGGCGCTGTCAAAGATGGGTAGCGGCATCTCAATCACGGTTCAGGGGAAGGCAAGCAACGCCGCAACCGTAGACTTTGGCTCGGGCTTCTCTGGTACATTCAGCGGCACTACGCTTGAATTATCGTCTGGCATGGACGTGATCGACGCAGAGGGGATATCGCACAGCTCTGTTTCGACAATTAACTTTGACGCCGGATTCTCGGTTTCCGGTTCAAACTCAGGCGTCACAATCTCCGCCGGAGTGTCGAACCTTCGGATTGCACAAAATGGCGTCGACATCGCTAGCGGCGTTGATGTCCTGAATTTCGTGGGGAACGTGAATGCTAAAGTAATTGGCGAGGAAGTTTATATCCAGGTTGGCGCAGTGCAGGCCAACGGGGATGCTGGAGCTTATACCAATCTTGTTTCCGGACCCGGAACCACTCTAGTTGGCAATCCCGAGGGGGATTTGACAATCTCATGTAGCGGCGGGGTTGAGTATGGCGGCACGCTGTACGGCACGATTGCGGCCGGAAGCGGCGTAACAATCACACCAGGCAGTGGAGATCTGACCTTTTCGGCAAGTGGGAGTGGCTCTCTCTATAATCGTCCTTCACTTTCTAGCTTCACGTGGTGCAACCAGGCCGGAGTAGGTGCGTCTGCTACGGACAACACGAATGGCCCCTTGACCATCACCATCACCAATACTGTTCTAAACCTTTCCGCCCTAACAATCCCCGTTCCTGGCTCAACTTGGACGATTGCTGCTCAGCTTTTCAGCGACCAGCCCTCTGGTAATCAGTTTTTTGGAATATCCCTGCATGATACTTTAACAGGACCTGCTCTTATATTCTCGGTATATGCCAAATCATCGGCATATATTTTTAGGTTCACGAGCCCAACCTCCTACAACAACGGAACGAGTCTAAGTGCGGGTGTAGATGATCCTATCTGGATGAAGATCGTGAACGATGGCACGAACTTGAATTATTATGTCTCTGCGGATGGCTTTGATTATGAGTTGGCTTATAGCACAACTTTAACCGCAGATCTGGCGGCAATCACCCACATCGGCTTTGCGGGAACGGCGAATAACAGCACCTCAAATTTCCACACGAAACTTTACAACTGGTCGTTAACAAGCCCGTGACGGCCATGCGCCCTTCCGCGCAAGTTTAACTCAAAATTCGGTAGGTAACTGCAATGTCCATGGCACTTGGCGTAGTCGGCGGCCTCACATCGTTGGCTGGAACAATCGGCGGCATGCTTTCCGCTGGGAGCGCTGCGCGTGCGCAAGAGGACGCGGCGGCGGCGGCACAAGGCTATATCAAGCAAACAGCGAACAACGCCAACAATTACCTTAACCCGTATATGTCCCTGGGTACGGCAGGCGCCAACCTGCTGACTTCTCAACTCCCAAGCCTTTCGCAAGGTTTTGATCCGACGATGGCTCAGCTTGAGCAGACACCCGGCTATCAGTTCGCGCTCCAGCAGGGCCAGGAGGCAACGCAGAACGGTTACGCGGCGCGGGGCTTGGGTGTCTCGGGCGCGGCGCTGAAAGGCGCCGCCAACTATGCCAGCGGCCTGGCCGACCAGACCTATACGAACCAGGCCAACATCTACAATCAGAACCGACAGATCACCGGTAATCTACTTACCGGTGTATCGGGCATGGGGCAGCAGGCCGCCACTCAAGCGGGCAATAATCTGATGGCCACCATTGGCCCTTACACTGGCGAGCAAAACGCCATTGGCAACGCCCAGGCTCAGGGCATCATGGCGCCGTGGGTGGGGCTCACAAGCCTAGGCAACAGTATGATGGGCCAAAGCGCTAGCGGCACTGGAGTGGGAAGCCTGGGCAGTATGGCTTCTATAGCATCAATGCTCTGAGGGAATAAATCATGGGAAACACTCTCCTCGACCCTTCGATCATTTCCGGCGCGATGAATCAGATCGCACAGAACACAGGCCCGCAGCAGATGCAGGGCTGGCTGGCGGCGCGCAACGCGATGTTGCAGAACCAGGCACTGCAATCAAAGCAGGCGGCCGGGCAGGACTTTCAGAAGGCGATCAACCCGCTGACCGGCGTTGTCGATTACGGCAAGTTCAACGCGCTCCTCGCCGGCGACAAAGGCGCCGCCTTCGCAGCGCAGGACGCTTCTCAGGCCGGGATGGATAATCAGGCCAAGTACCAATCCAACCTTCAGGCCGAAGCGCAGACCTATATGGATCGGAGTCAGGCTGCCGCTGGCCTAGCTGCAAGTTGGATGCAAAAGCCGGGCTTGTCACGAAGCGATGTGATGGACGGCGTGGCGGACATGATCTCTCAGGGCATTCTTACCCCCAGCGCCGGCGCTCAGGTGGTAAAATCGTTTGATCCCACTAACCCGAGCGGGTGGGCCAAGAACGAATTTGATGCCCTGACAGCCCAAGCCGGGCAGGTCAAGGCGCTTCTGCCGCAATACAGCGCCATCGACACGGGCGCCGCGACCAATCTGGTCAACACCAATCCGCTCGCTGGACCGCCGCACGTTATGGGCAGCTTGCCCAACACGCTCAGCCCGGCGCAGGCGGCCGCGCCTACCCAAATCGTGCTACCCAGCGGACAGACGGTCACGGAACCGCTTGGGGCTTATGCGACCGCTAATGGCATCCCGTCCATTCCCATGCCCGGCAATGGCGCCGCGCCGGGCCAGCCTGGGTCTGCACCCGCAGCGCTTCCGGGTGGCGCAATCCCCGGGCCTGCGCCGGGCCAGTTGGCCATGAACGATGCTGACACCAAATATCTGACCGATACGCTTGCTCAGCAACAGGCGGCGCAGCAGGGCATGGCATCGCTGCGCAACGTGATGGCGGCACTGCCTGGCGCCAACACGGGCCCGGCGGCATCTTCGGTGGCGGAGATCGGTGCCGCGCTTGATCAGCTCGGCATCAATATCGGCGATACTCAGGCTACCCAGGAGCAGAACCTCACCAAGAATGCCACGCAACTCATCATGAGTGCTACCGGCAAGCTGGGCGTACCCACTGACGCCAAGCTCGTGACGGCGGCCCTCGGCTCTCCGAATAGCCAGCTTACCGAGGGTGCCAACCGTACAATCGCGGGTGAATTGATGGGCGGCTTTGCCTACCAGAATGCCGCTGCGAACTATCTACAGGCAGCGCGCGCGCAAGGGCTCACGCCCGGCACGACGGCATTCGCCAAGGTGCGCTCGCAACTCAATGATCCGATGCTCGGAACGGCCTTCCAGTACCTCTACCTAGATCCAGCGGCTCGGGCGCGAGTGCTGAAGGTGATGCCCAAGCAGGATCAACAGCAGCTTGTGAATTCCATCAATTTTGCCTATGCGATGGACGCGAACCTGCCGAGCCTGAAGTGATATGGGCGGCACTATTCAGCCCCTCATCGTAAGCGCCGCGCACGCTGCTGGAATTGATCCGGCATGGCTGGCCGCGATCAACCAGCAGGAGAGCGGCGGCAAGTATTTCGTGACATCCCCGGCGGGCGCCGAAGGCACGATGCAGATGCTTCCCGCGACCGCCGCGGGCGTGGGCGTCTCCGATCCTTACGATCCTACCCAGGCTATTCCGGGCGCCGCGAAAATCCTTGCCAAAAACCTCAAGGCGGCAAACGGCAACCCAGCCTTGGCAACCGCCATGTATTTCGGTGGCCCAGACCACGCGCAATGGGGGCCGAAGACGGTCCAGTACGTCAATGACGTTGCCAAGAAATGGCAGGAGCAGAAGCATTCCATGGCCACTCAGCAGCAGACGGGCGCCGTGACGCTCGATGATCTCCAGGCGTCCGCTGGCCTATCTGGCGATGCGTCCCCGGCGCCATCCGGCGCGCCATCCCAGGCTCAGCCGATCAGCCTTGATGACCTGCATGCCAGCGCGCAGGTGCCGGTGACGGGTGCCACGCCGCAGGAGCCTTCAATGTCTCCAGAGGCCCGCGCCGCGCATCCGATTGCAGCGCGCGCCCTCGATGTGTCCAACGCCATTGTGGACAATCCAGTTTCGCAGGGGATCATGCGGGGATTCCGCGCAGTCACGGACGTGCCGGCCGAAGGGCTGGCATATCTTGTTGGGGGTCGGAGCGCCGGGCAACAGGAAACGGCGCAGAACCAGGCGGCGGCGCAGCAATATCAGCAGCGCTACGGCAATAATCTTGTGGCCAGAGGCGCCAACCTCGTGGAGCAGGGCGCTTTGGCATTGCCATTGCTGGAGACCGGCGCGGGCGCGGTGCGTGCTGCTGGCGAGAAGGTGCTGCCGGGTCTCGGCAATCTCCTGACCGGCACCGGCGGCGCGGGCGTGATCGGTCGAGGCGCCTCCATGGCGGCTGGGGGCGCGCTTACCGGCGCGGGAGCGGCCGCGCTGACGGCGGGCGGCTCATCTCAGCCCATCGGCCAGCAGATCCAGGAAGGGGCAGAGGGCGGTGCCATGGCCGGTCCGGTTCTTGGAGCTGCTGGCGCGCTGTCGGGGAAGGCGCTCGGCGGTTTCGGGATCGACCCTTATGTCGCCAAGCTTGCTCAGGCAGCGCAGGCCCGCGGCATCCCGCTCCGGGCTGGCCAGATCGCCACCAATCCCTTCGTGAGGATGGCGGACGATGCGGTGGCCCGCGTGCCCTTCTCCGGTTCTGCGGGAATGGCTGCGCAGGCACAGAGCGCCTTCAACCGAAATGTTGCCGCCACCATGGGCACCTCGGCCGAGAAGCTGACGCCCGATGTCATGCAGGCCACGAAGGCGAGGCTTGGGCAGGTCTTTGATTCCGTCGCGCAGCAGACACCACGGATCGACCTCAACCCGATTCTTGGCACTTTCAGCACCATTGAAAACGAGGCCCGCAGCGCTCTGACGGACAGCGAATTCATGCCGGTGGCGAAGCAGATGAGCAATGTCCTGGATATGGCGGACGGAAGCGGCGGCATCACGGGTGCGCAATACCAAAGCCTGACCCGGAAAGGCGCGCCCCTTGACCGCTCCATGCAGAGCAATGACCCGAATGTGCGGTTTTATGCCGGGCAGGTTCGGGATGCTCTCGATCAGGCTATGCAAGCATCAGCTCCCCCGGAGGCGCAAAAGGCACTTGCGACGGCCCGCGCGCAGTACAAGAGCATGAAGACCATCGAGCCGCTGGCGGCGAAATCCACCACCGGGGATATCAGCCCGGCCGCCCTGATGCAGCGTGTCTTGGCCAAGAATCCAGATGCCGCTTACAACGGCGGGGGCGATATGGGCGAACTGGCGCGCATCGGCCAGCAATTTATGAAGGCGCCCCCCAATAGCGGCACGCCGGAGCGGCTGGCCATTTTGACGGGTCTCGGTATGGGCGGAGGCGGCACTCTGGCGGGCCAATTTTTGTCAGGCAACCCGCTCCTTGCTGCGACCGGAACCGTCGCACCGATCATCACGGCCCGTGCCGCGAATGCTCTGCTGAACAACAATGCGGTGCGTGAAGCCATGATCCGGCAAGCCTTGGGTGAGTCTCGCGGTCCTGCTGTTAACGCCCTGACGGCGGCTGTCGCGCAGCCCGTGGGCGCAACCCTGCGCTCAAATCCCTAGCGCAGAATAACGCCGAGGCCCTTCACGGGCAGCCAGACGAAGACGGCGAAAAGCGCATCAAGCTTCACGAACTGCCAAAGGTCGCTGGCAGGCGGATGATAAAGCGCAACCAGCGCTAAATCGATCCACGCGGCCCCCAGAAAACAGAACGCATCCCACCTGGTCGGAGAATAATTCATGGCCTCGACAATCGGCGCGATTTTGCCGAAAGGCAAGACGCAATTTCTTGATGGAAACGGGGCGCCGCTGGCTGGCGGCAGCGTCTCGTTTTACATCCCCGGCACCACGACGCAGCTTGCCACCTACCAAGACCAAGCTTTGAGCGTCGAAAACACGAATCCAGTCATTCTGGACGCTAATGGCGAGGCGCTTATCTGGGGCTTCGGCTCGTTTCGCCAAGTCGTTCAGGATGTGAACGGAAATACCATATGGGATGAGGTGGTTAGCACCCCATCAGTAACAGTTCTGGCGACGGATGGCGGTGTGGCAAATGCGCTTTCGGTTACCGTGAACGGCTTGGCATCACTCTTCGCCGGCCTGGTTCTTGTCGCAATTCCGGCAGCCTCCAATACCGGCGCTTCGACTATCACTGTAAACGGATTGGCCGCTGCGAATATCACCATCGGGTCAACGAATCTTGTTGCCGGCGCGTTGGCTGCAGGCGTTGCGGCGCAGATGATCTATGACGGAACAAATTTCCAGCTCATCAATCCCCAGGCGCCTCCGACAAGCAATGCGCCGGGCGACATCAAGGCCATCGCCGGTAATACGGCACCGACCGGCTGGGATTTCTGCATCGGAAAAACGTACAGCCGCGTCACGAACTCGGCCCTGTTTGCTGCCATCGGAACACTTTGGGGTGCGGGTGATGGATCAACGACATTCCTGGGGCCTGACTTCCGGGGGCGTACGCTCTTTGCTGATGACGCCATGGGCGGAACCGCAGCGAATAGGCTGACAAGCGCGTCTCTTGGAACGGGCGTAAGTGCAACGGTTGGTGTCACGGGAGGCAACGAAAACACGCAGGCGCATGGTCATGGCGCAACCAGCTCCGCCACCGATCCGGGGCATGTGCACGCCGACACGCAAGATAACAATATCACCACCGGCACAAGCGCCTCCGGGCCGCTCTCGACGACAGGCGCTCCCGGAACCACGCAAAGCGGCAACATCCAGCGCGCCTACACCGGCATCACCGTGGCCACCACAATAGACTCATACGGATCAGGCAACAGCCAGAATCTGCCCCCTGCCGCTATCATCAATTGGATCATGTATGTGGGGGGCTAAAAAATGACAGATGTTGAAAACATCAAATTTTCGACAGAAGAAATCACAACGCTTAAAGAAATAGCCGCCAATGTAACCGTGGGCCGCAAACTGTGGAAATTTCTATATGTGTTGGGTAAATTTGTAGGGGCAATTGCTGCCATTGCGGCTGCCTTAGCCACGGTTTGGGCCATCGCCACCGGAAAGCCAGTCCGGTGAGCGCCTATCGCCGTTTCAATGAATGGTTGGCGCTCAAAATAACTGCCGCCGTTTCGACCATGACGTGCGCTTATCTGTTTGCGCTTCTCGCGTGTGTAAGTCTGCCAGAAGCCATCCATGGTGGCGCGGCAACGCTTATCTCCTGGATTGCACAAAC
>JAGWIE010000050.1 GCA_028866445.1 Rhodospirillales bacterium
CAAGGGGCGGAGCGTACATGTTGCGGCAAACCGAAGCGGAGGGCCGTGATGTCTGATACGTCGAAATTTCCCGTGCAGCTTAAGAAACCGGGTTGGGTGGACGACTTCAAAGCCTTCATCATGCGCGGCAATGTGGTCGATCTGGCCGTGGGTGTCGTTATCGGCGCGGCGTTCACAGGCATTGTCGGTTCACTGGTGAAGGATGTCATCAACCCGATCATCGGCCTGATCACCGGAGGCGTGGATTTTTCCAATCATTTCGTCATCCTGCGCGGGACGCCTGCGCTGACGCTGGCGGATGCGCAGAAGGCCGGGGACGTAACGATCAATTATGGCCTGTTCATCAACGCCATCATCAATTTTCTCATCGTCGCGGCGGCTATTTTCTGGATGGTCCGGTTGATTGAGAAAATTTATAAAACACCCAAGCCCGCCGCTGCTGGCCCAACGCCAACCGAGGCGCTGCTGACCGAGATACGTGACCTGCTGAAAGCCGAACAGCCGCCTGCATGAGGCCAGGCTTCCCTCCGGCCTGATAATCTGCACTTCATTGCGTTGGATACCCGGCGCGGTTTTTGGAAAAAACCTAGCTAATGCATGGGGTTATTCAAGGAATGGCTTGAATTTCAAGACTCCTCGGAGAATAATACGCCATGGCTAGGACGCCAGAATATACCAAAGATCATTTAAAAGATCTGATTGAGGCAGGTGTTGCGACCGTAGGGGAGCATACCTACGGCCTTCCGACTGTGCGCCGCTGGCCCGGAAGTGCTAATCTTCATATCGGCAGATATTGCTCGATTGCCGAGGAGGTTCTGATCTTTCCTGGCGGAAACCACCGGTCCGACTGGGTAACGACATATCCGTTTAGCCACATCAACGGATGGGAGGCGGCCCATCAGATCAAAGGTCACCCTTCAACCCGTGGGGATATCATCATTGGCAATGATGTCTGGGTTGGATTCGGGTCTCTCATACTTTCTGGTGTAACGATCGGTGATGGAGCGGTAATCGGGGCGCGCTCCGTAGTCACGAAATCTGTGCCGCCCTATGCAATCGTTGCAGGCAACCCGGCTAAAATTATGCGATACAGGTTCTCTAAGCGGGCGGTGAAGCGCCTGCTTGAAATGCAGTGGTGGAATTGGCCACACGAGAAAGTAGAAGTCGCAACTTTAAAACTTTTATCTCGCGACGTAGAGGGGTTTCTGGAAACCTACTCCACGCAGCAGCCGATTACCACGCGGTTTCGTGCAATGGCCTGTCAGCTCTTCAGGCCGTTTGCCAGATATGTTCGCAGGGCGCCAGATTATTAGAGCATTCTCGCATGGCCGTGATAAATCCTAGAGCCGCCAGCGTGAGGCCAGGCTTCCCTCCGGCCTGATATGTGCTAATGCCCCGGTCCATGCGTCAGTACCTGGAATTCGAAAAGCCCGTCGCCGAGCTTGAGAGCAAGATCGAGGATTTGCGGCAGATGACCGCCGCCCCCGGCGAGATCAACATCGCCGAGGAGGTGGCCAAGCTTTCCGCCAAGGCTGATGCGCAGCTTAAAGCCATCTACGCCAAGCTGAGCCCGTGGCAGAAAACGCAAGTGGCCCGCCATGCGGAGCGGCCGAAGGCGCTGGGCGTTATCGCGGCGCTGATCGAGGATTTTACCCCGCTGGCGGGGGACCGTGCCTATGCCGATGATGCGGCCATTGTGGGCGGCATGGGCCGCTTTAGGGGCCGGGCGGTGATGGTGATCGGCACCGAAAAGGGAACGGACACCGAAACCCGCCTGAAGCATAATTTTGGCATGGCCAAGCCCGAGGGCTACCGCAAGGCGCGGCGGCTGATGGAGCTGGCGGGACGGTTCAACCTGCCGATTCTCTCATTTGTGGATACCTCCGGCGCGTTTCCGGGCATTGAGGCCGAGGCCAGAGGCCAGGCGGAGGCGATTGCGCGCGGAATTGAAGCGTGTTTGGACGCGCCGGTGCCGCTGGTGGCCACCATTATCGGCGAAGGCGGCTCCGGCGGGGCGATTGCGCTGGCGGCGGGCAATGCGGTGCTGATGTATGAGCACGCGATTTATTCGGTGATTTCGCCGGAGGGCTGTGCCTCGATTTTGTGGCGCGACTCCGCCCAGGCCCCGATTGCGGCGGAAGCCATGCGCATTACCGCGCAGGATTTGAAAAAGCTGGGGTTGATTGACGAGATTGTGCCCGAGCCGATGGGCGGTGCCCACCGTGACCCGGAGGCGGCGCTGGCAGCGCTGGGCGATGCGGTGGAAAAGGCGCTGGAGCCGCTGCTGGGCCAAAGGCCCGAGGCGCTGAAGATGAAGCGCCGGGAGAAGTTTCTGGCGATGGGTAAGCTGGGGTTATAAACGCCCCCAGCCAGGCCGCCGGGTGAGCAGGCTGAGCCACGCCACCAGGCCCAGAGCGGCGCCGATGATGCCTTGTGTGCCGTTAAAATTTACCACCGCGGCAATGCCGAGGCCGATGGCCAGCCCTGCGATTATGCGTTGACCCCAGACAAACGCCACCACCCCCGCTGCCAGCGCGGCCCAGCCGAAACTGCCCAGATATTGCCAATGCAGCACCCAGCCGCGCGGCACGCACCAGCCGGGGGCTGCGGATGCGGCGCAGATGCCCACGGTGGCACGCGGCACGATGGCAAAATGCCGGAAGGCGAACGCGCCGCCGCCAACTAAGGCAGCCAGCGCCAGCCCGGCGAAGTCCTGCGGTTTGCACTGTGCTGTTATGCCCATTTGCCGTCCTTCTCGGTTGCTCTTCCCGGTGCGGGGCCGTATTGCTGCGGCGCGTCAGCTTAACCAAAGGTCCATGACAGTCCATAGCAACCAAGGCAAGCCAAAGAGCTTCCAGGACATTATTCTGACATTACACGCTTTCTGGGCCAAGCAGGGCTGCGTGATTTTGCAGCCCTATGACGTGGAGATGGGCGCTGGCACGTTCCACCCTGCCACCACTTTGCGGGCGCTGGGGGGCAAGCCCTGGAAGGCGGCTTATGTGCAGCCTTCCCGCCGGCCATCAGACGGGCGCTACGGCGAGAACCCGAACCGGTTGCAGCATTATTACCAGTATCAGGCGTTGCTGAAGCCAAGCCCGGATAACATCCAGGATTTGCTGCTGGAGAGCTATGATGCCATCGGCATCGACCGCCGCAAGCATGACATACGCTTTGTGGAGGATGACTGGGAAAGCCCGACGCTGGGCGCCTGGGGGCTGGGCTGGGAGGTGTGGTGCGATGGCATGGAGGTGACGCAGTTCACCTATTTCCAGCAGGTGGGCGGCATTGCCTGCGTCTCGCCCTCATCCGAGATCACCTACGGGCTGGAGCGCCTGGCGATGTATGTGCAGGGCGTTGAGAATGTCTACGATTTGGATTTCAACGGCCAGGGCGTTTCCTATGGCGACGTATTTTTGCGGGCCGAACGGGATTATTCCAGGCATAATTTCGAGCTGGCGAATACCGAAATGCTGGCAAGGCATTTTGAGGATGCCGAGGCGGAATGCCAGGCTTTGGTGGCGGCAGGTGTGGCGCAACCAGCCTATGACCAGTGCATTAAAGCGAGCCATTTGTTCAATTTGCTGGATGCGCGGGGCGTGATTTCAGTGGCGGAGCGCGCCGCTTATATCGCGCGGGTGCGCAACCTGGCGAAAGCCTGCGCCGAAGCCTGGGTGGCGGGGGAATAATGCCTGAATTTTTTATCGAGCTGTTCTCCGAGGAAATCCCGGCGCGGATGCAGAAGCAGGCGGCAGTACAGCTTGAATCTGCTTTTAAGGACCTGCTTGAGTCGTTTTCTGCAACCGATGTACACACTTATGTTGGATCTCGAAGGCTTGCTCTTGCAGCCCACCTGAATGGCGGAACAAAACCTAAAACCATTGAGGAACGTGGACCACGAGAAGCTGCACCAGATGCGGCTGTGAATGGCTTTTTAAAGAAACATAATACCACTCATGAAGAGTTGGTTGTTGAGGGAGGATATTACTGGCTTCGTCGCGAGCAGCCTGCAATTCCCCTTATTAACTTGTTCCAAGAAGCTATTCCGATGCTCTTAAACCGCTTTTTTGGATGGCCGAAATCCATGCGTTGGGGTTCGGGCGGAGAGTTTACCTGGGTGCGACCGCTGCGCCGAATTGTGTGCCTGCTGGATGGCGAGGTGGTGCCGTTTACGCTCGGCCCGGTGACGGCCAGCAACATCACTGAAGGCCACCGCGTGCACGGGAAGGGGCCGTTTGAGGTTTCATCCGCCGCTGTGTGGGAAGAAAAGCTACGCGAGCATTTTGTGATTGCGGACCAGGGCGAACGGCGCGCCAGAATCGCCGAGGGCATTGCGGCGGCGGCGGCGAAGCTGGGCCTTGCCGTGGCGCCGGATGAGGCGCTGCTGGACGAGGTGACTGGGCTGGTGGAATATCCGGTGCCGTTGATCGGGCGGATAGACCCGGAATTCATGGAGCTGCCGCCGGAGGTGCGCGAGCTTTCCATGAAGACCAACCAGAAATATTTCGCCTTGCGCGATGCAGCGGGCAAGCCAGCCCCGTATTTCGCTTTCGTGGCGAATCTGGCGGCGGATGATGGCGGGGCGGCGATTATCGCGGGCAATGAGCGTGTGCTGCGCGCCCGGCTTTCCGATGCACGGCATTTCTGGGCGCTGGATTTGAAGACGCCTTTGGATGCGCTGTTGCCGAAGCTGGAGAAAATTACCTTCCACGCGAAGCTCGGCACGCAGCGCCAGCGCGCGGACCGGATCGCGGATTTGGCGGAGGAGATTGCCTCGGCTTTGGGAGGCACGGCTGAGCAGGCCGGGCAGGCGGCGACAGCGGGTTTGCTGTGCAAGGCTGATCTCGTCACCGGCATGGTGGGCGAGTTTCCTGAACTGCAAGGTATAATGGGCGGTTATTACGCCACGCGCGGGCGGGGCCCGGTGATTGGCGGGGCGATTTCCAGCCATTACCAGCCGAAAGGCCCCTCGGATGATGTGCCGGCTGGCATTGTGCCGGTTGCGGTGGCGCTGGCGGATAAGCTGGACACGTTGCGGGAATTTTTCGCGGTTGGTGAAAAGCCGACAGGTTCGGGTGACCCGTTTGCGTTGCGCCGCGCAGCACTTGGGGTGATTCGGATTATTCTGGAAAATGGGCTGCGCTTGCATCTGCTGCCGCTGATCAAAGGCGATAAGGAGCTGTTTGGATTTATCATCGAGCGGCTGCGTGTAAAACTTCGTGGTGAGGGCAAGAGGTTTGACGTTTTGGATGCCGTGTTGGCGGCGGGCGAGGATGACGATTTAGTGCGGTTGATGAAGCGGGTTGAGGCGTTGGAAGCCATGCTCGACTCGGAAGATGGCAGGAATCTTCTGGCCGCTTACAAACGTGCCGCGAATATTTTGAAGATCGAAAACGCCAAGGATGGCCCGCATCTTCCAGACCCTGTGCAAGGGCCGTTGCCGGAAAAAGCGGAAGAAGATTTGCGTGATGATTTACAATTCGTGCTTAATAATACCATTCCGGATTTCGCGGCAGAAAATTATTCAATAGCGATGGCGGGTTTTGCGAAATTGCGAACAGTCATCGACGCGTTTTTCGAAAAAGTTACGGTAAATGCCGAATCTTCTGAATTACGGCAAAATCGTTTACGATTGCTCGCGCGCTTCACGCACGCGGTCAACCAGGTGGCGGAGTTTTCACGCATAGAAGGTTGAGGGAGTGCAAAAATCATGACGAAATGGGTGTATAATTTCGGCGCTGGCGTGAATGATGGAAACGCCTCGCTCCGTAATTTACTCGGCGGCAAGGGGGCCAATCTGGCCGAGATGGCGAGCATTGATTTGCCCGTTCCGCCCGGCTTCACCATTACCACTGAAGTTTGCACAGCCTATTACGAAAATGACCGCAATTACCCGGCCGAGCTGAAGGCCCAATTGGATGCGGCGCTGGCCCGGATTGAAGCCGCCGTGGACCGCAAATTCGGCGACAAGGACAAGCCGCTGCTGGTTTCCGTGCGCTCGGGCGCGCGGGTTTCCATGCCGGGCATGATGGATACGGTGCTGAATCTTGGCCTGAACGACGAAACCGTGCAGGGCCTGGCCGCGGCCTCCGGCGATGAACGTTTCGCGTGGGACAGCTATCGCCGCTTCATCCAGATGTATGGCTCCGTGGTGCTGGGTGTGGATCATCACCGGTTTGAAGAGATTATTGAGCACGCCAAGCTGGAAGCGGATGTGATTGAGGATACGGCCCTCACCCCGGCGCATTGGCGCGATGTGGTGGAGGGTTACAAGAAGATGGTGGCCGAGGAGCTGGGCAAGCCCTTCCCGCAGGACCCGCAGGACCAGCTTTGGGGTGCGATCAGTGCCGTGTTTGGCAGTTGGATGAACCCGCGCGCCAATGTGTATCGCCGCTTGCATGATATTCCGGCGGATTGGGGCACGGCGGTGAATGTGCAGGCCATGGTGTTCGGCAATATGGGTGATGATTGCGCGACAGGCGTGTGCTTCACCCGCGACCCTTCAACCGGCTTGAATGAATTTTACGGCGAGTATCTGGTGAATGCCCAGGGCGAGGATGTGGTGGCGGGTATTCGCACCCCGCGCCCGCTTTCCAAGGCCTATGCGAAGCCCGGCGAAATTTCCATGGAGGAGGCGCTGCCGGAGGCTTACAAGGAGCTGCATCAGGTTCGTGAAACCCTTGAGAAACACTACAAGGATATGCAGGACATCGAATTCACGGTGCAGCAGAACAAGCTTTATATGCTGCAGACGCGCGCGGGCAAGCGTTCCGCCGCCGCGTCGCTCCGCATTGCCGTGGAGATGGCGAATGAAGGGCTGATTGACCGCAACACCGCCGTGATGCGCGTGAACCCGGCCTCGCTGGACCAGTTGCTGCACCCCATGCTGGACCCGAAGGCGGAGAAGAAAATCTTCTCGAAGGGCCTGCCCGCTTCGCCGGGCGCGGCTTCAGGTGCTGTGGTGTTTTCGGCTGATGAAGCGGAGATGCGCGCGCAGAAGGGTGAGGCCGTGGTGCTGGTGCGGATTGAGACCAGCCCAGAGGATATTCACGGTATGCACGCCGCCAAGGGCATTCTCACCACCCGTGGCGGCATGACCAGCCATGCCGCAGTGGTGGCGCGCGGCATGGGCCGGCCTTGTGTGGCTGGGGCTGGGGGCATTTCGGTGGATTACAAAGCGCAGATGCTTTCCGCCGGGGGTATGACGCTGCGGGCGGGGGATATTATCACCATCGATGGTTCTACCGGCGAAGTCTTCACCGGCATGGTGAAGATGATTGAGCCGCAGCTTTCGGGCGATTTCGGCACGCTGATGGATTGGGCGGACGGGGTGCGCCGGTTGAAGATTCGCGCCAATGCGGAAACCCCGCTGGATGCCGAAACCGCGCGTAAATTCGGCGCCGAGGGCATCGGCCTCAGCCGTACCGAGCATATGTTCTTCGATGCCGAGCGCATCGGCGCGGTGCGGCAGATGATCATGTCCCGCGACGAGGCGGGGCGCCGTGCCGCTCTGGCCAAGCTGCTGCCCTTCCAGCGGGAGGATTTCGTCTCGCTGTTCAAGATCATGGAAGGCTTGCCGGTGACGATCCGCCTGCTCGACCCGCCGCTGCATGAATTTTTGCCGCATGGCGAGGCTGAGTTGAAGGAGGTGGCAGGTGCGTTGGGGATGGATGAAACCGCCATCCGCGCGCGCGCCGCTGAGCTTGCCGAAACCAACCCGATGCTCGGGCATCGCGGTTGCCGCCTTGGCATCAGCTATCCGGAAATTTACGAGATGCAGGCCAGGGCGATTTTCGAGGCGGCGATTGAAGTTTCCAAAACCGCCAAGGCCCCGGTGCCGGAGATCATGATTCCGCTGATTGGCACTAAAAAGGAGCTGGACATCACCCGCGCCCAGGTGGAAGCCATGGCGGACGCGGTATTCAAGGAAACCGGCAAGAGCATCGAATATTCTGTCGGTACGATGATCGAGCTACCGCGCGCCGCCATTGCTGCCGGGGAGATTGCCGAGACGGCAGATTTCTTTTCTTTCGGCACCAATGATTTGACGCAAACGGTGTTTGGCCTCTCGCGCGACGATGCTGGCAAGTTCCTGCCCGCCTATGTTGAGCAAGGTATTTTGCAAAAAGACCCGTTCGTTTCCATAGACGTGGAGGGCGTGGGCTGGCTGGTGAAAATCGCGGCGGAGCGGGGGCGGGCACAAAAGCCTGGGCTGAAGCTCGGCATTTGCGGCGAGCATGGCGGCGACCCGGCTTCCATCAGCTTTTGCGATAGCGTGGGGCTGGATTATGTTTCCTGCTCGCCCTACCGCGTGCCGGTGGCGCGACTGGCGGCAGCACAGGCGGCCATTGA